>CAYVII010000294.1:0-1507 GCA_964451475.1 uncultured Rickettsiales bacterium | reverse complement strand
AAAATTCCTTAATTCTCCACTGCTTACGCCTGAAAAACAGGTTGAGTTCGTTAAAGGCGTGGCGAAAGAACTTAAAGTTAACGGTATCACCAATAATCTTCTGCTTGTAGTGGCAAAGAACGGCCGTCTTGGAAACCTTGCGCAGATAATTGCCGCATTTCAGGAAAAAGTGGCTCAAGAAAAGGGTGAAGTTACAGCAAAAATCATATCTGCCACCGAGCTTTCGGAAGCGGAAATAAAACAGATATCTGCAGACCTTGGTAAAAAGACCGGCAAGCAGGTTGTTGTTGAGGCTCAGATAGACCCTGAGATCATTGGCGGCCTTATCGTTAAGATAGGTTCTTCAATGTATGATTACTCGGTGCGTACCAAGCTAAACCGCCTTGCGGAGCAGCTTAAAAAAGCATCATAAAAACTACTTGAATATAAGCGGATAAAATATATATTCGCCGCAAATTAAAAACTGACTAAAAATAATAGAGGCAAAAAATGGCAATTAAAGCAGCTGAAATTTCTAACGTTCTGACAAAGCAAATCGAGTCTTTCGACTCCGGTGTAGAGCTTTCCGAAGTAGGGCAGGTAGTATCTGTGGGTGACGGTGTTGCCCTTGTTTACGGCCTTGATAACGTACAGGCGGGTGAGCTTGTTGAATTTGAAAACGGCATGAAAGGCATGGCGCTTAACCTTGAATCAGACGCTGTGGGCGTGGTGATCTTCGGTAATGACCGTGACGTAAAAGAAGGCCAGACCGTTAAACGTACAAAGCGTATCGTTGACGTTCCTGCAGGTAAAGGCCTGCTAGGCCGCGTTGTAAACGCTCTGGGTGAACCTATTGACGGTAAAGGCCCGATCAAAGACGCAAAACCTGCGCAAGTTGAAATCAAAGCTCCGGGCATCATTGCACGTCAGTCAGTCGGTGAGCCAATGTTCACCGGTATTAAAGCAATTGATACACTTGTTCCGATCGGCCGTGGACAGCGTGAGCTTATCATCGGTGACCGCCAAACCGGTAAAACTACAATCGCTATTGATGCCATCATCAACCAGAAAGCAATCAATGACGCTGCGAAAGATGATAAAGATAAACTATTTTGCATCTACGTTGCGATCGGCCAAAAACGTTCAACAGTTGCACAGGTTGTTAAGCGTCTTGAAGATGCGGGCGCGCTTGAATATACAATCGTAGTTGCGGCAACTGCTTCTGACCCGGCTCCAATGCAGTTCCTTGCGCCATATACAGGTTGCACGATGGGTGAGTTCTTCCGTAACAACGGTATGCACGGCCTTATCGTTTATGATGATCTTTCTAAACAAGCCGTGGCCTACCGCCAGATGTCACTTCTTCTTCGTCGTCCACCAGGACGTGAAGCTTACCCTGGTGACGTATTCTACCTTCACTCACGCCTTCTTGAGCGTGCTGCGAAAATGTCTGACGCACAGGGCGGCGGTTCACTGACTGCGCTTCCGATCATTGAAACTCAGGCTGGTGACGTATCTGCTTATATTC
>CAYVII010000293.1:0-1528 GCA_964451475.1 uncultured Rickettsiales bacterium | reverse complement strand
ATAAAGGCGGTAATATTGAAAAACATATTGAGTATTTGCGCAAAGATATGCTTAAGGCCGCTTCAAACCTTGAGTTTGAGGAAGCGGCTCGCATACGTGATGAGATACATAAGCTTGAAGAAAAAATGCTGGGCGTGGCAGTTTAATCAGAAGCTGAATTTGTATTTAGCCATAAAGATGGCCTCGTTTTTATTTTCTGACGTAAGGTCTTTGTTGGCTTTTACGTCAGCGCCAAGTTTTAGGCTGTGCTTCTCATTGAATTGCAATGAAATGATCTCATGAATGTCATGCTCATTGAAATTCAATGTTTGGTTTGGCGATTCTATTGTATTATCAGCATTTTCCTGCCAGGCCGCGGCATTTTGCGCGCTTAGTAAAATTATGCTTGCTGCAATGATTCCCTTTAACATATTCCCAATCCCCTTATTTTTAAGGATACTAAAGAAAGGTTAATTTTTTCATAAAAGAGGCTGCAATTTTAAAATTTTCCTAAAGGGAAAATTGCCCCGTTCCAAAGCAGGTACATGAACGAAAATGCAATAGCGATACCGTAAGGAATATTGCCTTTTTCCTGTATGAAATGCGGCATATGATTATAGATGCCGGTCTGCTTGCTTAGAAACTGCATTATAAGTTTGAATAATGCAAGTATACCGCCTGCAATTGCAACCCATGTAAAGAACTGGATAAGAATGTAGGGCTGCCAACCGATCCATAATGAAAGCGCTGTGAATAATTTTACATCGCCGCCGCCCATTATATTGAACGTAAAAATAAGAAGGCCGAAAAAGAACATGCCAAGCATTACTGCAAGTGATAATGTCCAGTTAATTTCGTGCGGAGCTGTAAATAAAAAAACAGGCCATAAGGCAATGATCACAATGCTTATGGTGTTTGGTATGATAAATTTTGTGATGTCAAAATAAATGACAGCAAGCATTAATACCGTTAGTGCAACGGCAAAAAATATCATAGCTTTGCCTTGATTTTTGCAGCTACATGTTTTATCAGGCCGTCCGTTGAAAGGCCGTTAGGGCCACAAAAATCACGGCTACCTTTGCCTTCAGCATATGTTTCGTAAAGTGAATTCATCATTGCATCTGTGAATTTTTTTACTACTGCTTCATTGCCGTTCAGTTTTGCCGCATGCACCATAGCGCCTGCAAAACCATGCACCATGCCGATAGGGTTTACTGAAGTTTCCTCGCCGGCTTTATGTTTTGCCCACAGATCAGCCATTGTACCGTGCGCCGCTTCAAACATTTTGATTGCCTTACCGTCTTCTGCCACACCTGTCATTACCGATGCTATAAGGCCGGGAGAGCCAAACATTTGCGCCTGCTCATCTGTTAGCCAGTCACCGTCATAGTTATGTGCAACCATGCCGAATTTGCCCTCGCGCCAGCGGATGGAACGCATTGCGGCATCGTCTGAAAGCAGGTGAGGAAGTTTTGCGCCTTTTTCAACAAGCTTTGCATCTTCAAGTTTTTTACGCCAGTCTTTCTCAAAAACTTTTGCGATGATGTCG
>CAYVII010000292.1:0-1528 GCA_964451475.1 uncultured Rickettsiales bacterium | reverse complement strand
TTTATCTTTCTAACGGTAACTTCCTTGCCGTCCTTACCCTTTTCTTTGGCAAGCTCATAGTATTTGTAGCCATGACCTGCGTCAATCACCACATCATATGTTTTAGATTTATTCCCGTTACTGACCATCCTGGCTCCTGTAAAGAACAACCAGAATGACAAATTTAGGTTACTATTTCGTTAGCAACAGGCCAAGTAACTGTAATTTATAGCCCAACGCCAAATTTCAGCTTAAATTCCTTCTCGCGCACATAATCACCGTTTTTTGTAATATCGTCATCTTCCTTAATACTGAACTCAGGCTTTACAGATACATCCCCGCGCTTTTGGGATGCCGGCGCATATTTTGAATCAAGGTCAATATTTTCGCGGATCTGTTTCTCATCTGTTTTTACCAGCAGCTCATCACCCAGTTGCAAGTCAAGCCCTTTAAGCTCCGGTTCAGGCTCGGGAACATATCTTTCAGGCTCTTTCTTTTTAGCCAGCTTCTTTTTTACCTGCTCTTTCTTTTTAGCTATTTCCGCCTTGGTCTTCTTTGTCTCTGCCATTGAAGCTGCGGGAGCAAAGAATAACGTGAAGATAGTTGTAAAAAATATTGCTCTTATCATTCCTATATTATTTTGCAGAACTTACCAAAATCCGGCCTTGGGCTGCGCGGATGAAGTTTAGATGCATCGCCATAGCCAATATTCATGATGAAGTTTGATTTATATTCAGTGCCCGATAAAAACTCTTTATCCACACCATCATTTGAAAAACCGCTCATAGGACCGCAATCCAGACCAACGGCACGGCATGCTAAAATGAAATAACCCGCCTGCAATGTACCGTTACGGAACGCGCTTTTTTCATCTTTTGCAGCATCTTTGCCAAACCAGCTTTTTGCATCCGTATGCGGGAAAAGCCATGGCAACTCGTTATAGAATTTAAGGTCATAAGCTATAATGGCAGTAACCGGAGCAGACATTGTTTTATCAACATTGCCTTTATCAAGATGCGGCCTAAGACGTTCTTTAGCCTCTTTGCTTTTTACAAAAACAATGCGCACCGGCTGCTGGTTGGCAGATGTAGGCCCCATTTTTGCAAGGTCAAAAGCCTGCTCTAAAAGTTTATCATCAACAGGTTTATCAAGCCATACACTGTGCGTACGCGCTTCGTTGAATAACAGGTCTTCGTCTTTTTGTGCTAATTGACTCATTTTATTCCCTTATTTTATTAAGCTAAATACTAACTAATAAAGATTCTATAAGGGATTTTCGGGATTTCAACTAATCCCTGTCGTGGTCGCGCTTCATGCGGCGTTTTTGTAATTCAATGATCACTTCTTCCAGATCAACGCCGGTATCTGCCATAAGCACAAAAAGATGGAAGATAAGGTCAGATATCTCGTTCACTAGCTCGTTCTTGTCACCCTTCATAGCGGCAATAACGGTTTCAACCGCTTCTTCACCAAGCTTCTGGGCAATACGCGCCCTGCCCTTTTTGAAAAGGCTTACAGTATATGATTTTGGCAGGTCAGGAGTATTTTT
>CAYVII010000291.1:0-1540 GCA_964451475.1 uncultured Rickettsiales bacterium | reverse complement strand
GGTCACCCGAAGACTTCAGGAACAGTAGCAGCAGCAACAGGATTGGCAGCAGCAGAAGTTTTTGCGTCTGCCATTGCAGAAATCGAAGAAACGATTAATGACGTTAATGTAAACGCCTTAACGATATTTTTTGGGCTTTTCATAGAAAGCACCTCCATATAAAAATGAGACATATAACCTCGCCTTTGCTACACCGCTTAAGGCGCATTTTTTTGTGCTTTACTTACGACACCCTTTTTTGGTTCATCTACTATCCAATATAAACCATTAAATTCATTTGTCAATATACCTCCTAAAAGAATTTACAATATTTCAGTTAAGCTATTTTTAGCTGTAAGATGGAAGTAGAAAACAGACCTTATACGTAATTATTTATAGAAACAAATAGATATCTATTTCATGCATAGGCGACCCTTCGACAAGCTCAGGGTGCACGTACCGGCAGGCATGGTGAGCCTGTCGAACCATCCTTCTATCGGGCTAGTATCATCGATAATCTTATTACGCATAAGGTCTAATATTAAAAAAAGCCCCTGCTAGTCTTGGCACATCCACCAAGTAAGCTCATGCTTGTTGTGATGCAAATGGGCAATTCGACTGCCGGGAATAGCTAAAAACTGATCTATAACAGCAAAATCGGCTTTACCTTGAAATTTTATCGTGCAGACAAAATGTTGAATCTGTGCACTTGCAAGCCAGATATGCACCAGTGATAACAGCCGTTCAGGGTAACATATGATGTCTGAAAAGAACCAATCTATGGGCAATACATCCGCCGGATCTAACGCAAACGCGCTTTCCTGCAGATAGCTCACATTGGCCAGCCGCTCAACCGAAAGGTCCAACGGAGCCTTATCGACCGCAATCACCTGTGAGCCTAAGCGCGCCAACACCCAACTCCAGCCGCCCGGGCACGCGCCCATATCAAGCACACGAGCTCCCTTTGCCGGCGGAGCGTGATGAACGGTGAAAAATTCCCATAATTTTAGATATGCGCGTGAAGGCGGTTCGGTTCTATTTTCGATAAACGCACATTTGCCAAGCGGATAGGGAGAAGTTGTCTCTTGTGAACAGATAATAGTATTGTGATCATAAAGCGTCCAGCCGCCGACAGGATATTTGGGAGGCTTTGCTAAAAACGGTATCGGTTCATCAGGAACTTTAGCCAAACCATCTTGAATGAGTTGTGCTCTGCGGTGCAAGCCGATCGAATATAATGCCCAGCATTTACCAAGCGCACGCAACTGCTTCACCCCGTCGCTGACCGATGTTATAGAAAGCTTTTTGCAGTTAATCCAGGTAACTTGAGCAAACATAGGTCGATAGTCTGCATCAAAAAAATATAACCGATCGCGCCTTTCAAAAGAAATACCTCTATAGATGAGTTCGCGCTCGAGCTCATGCTCTAACTGATAAGGGGCTAAAGAAACGTTCATGATTCAATAATCTCTTTAATGAATATTTATTGACAACCTTTACCAAAGAAATAGCCGAGAATACCTGTTATCACTGGAATAACCGCTTTCAAATATTCCAAGGG
>CAYVII010000290.1:0-1604 GCA_964451475.1 uncultured Rickettsiales bacterium | reverse complement strand
AGACTTCATTGCAATTTCCCTGTATTTACAGGGATATTAGATAGCATACCCGCTTTTTTCAATAATTATCTTAAACATGAACATATATACCGTTTACCGCAACCCCAACGCAAAGTCTGAAGAAGACATGCTGGTGCTTGTGCCTGAAGGTTTTTCATGGTGGGGCTTTTTCTTCCCGCTGAATATATTATGGTCGCTAAGCCGCCGCTCATGGCTGTTCTGCGCTATCTCTACCGTACTTTTTGTTATTTACCTTACCGCAATGGCAGATGAATTCCCCTATTCCCAGCTGGTAAACATCACCAAACTTCCCGTGCAGCTCTTTCTGGGCGTTTTTATGTATGATTTCTATAGGTTAAGCCTAAAACGCCGTGGCTACCATTATGTTGATGTGGTAAGCGGCAAGAACGAGACCGAGGCATTCCTTAATTATCTGAATCGCCAGTCAATTAACATACTCAGTTAATTACTAACTTTCGTTAATTTGTAACCTGACTGTCATTATTTTTTGCTATAAGAAGCTATGACCACAAGCGATTATTATAAACAACCCGGCAAAGCCTATGAACTATTTGTTCGTCAGGGTATGCTGATGGGTGACCCGTTTTCAGCGCTGGGACTGACAGACCGCACCTGGGAAAGTGCAAGCAAAATCACAACTGACGGCCAGCCCGGGCGCGAAGCTGCACTAAAGCTTATTGAACATTTCCATAAAGCAGGCAGGCTACGCTTATTTGCTCACGCATGTACTGAAACAAATAGAATATATCATATTGGCGGCAAACACGGCGCATGGGTACTGAACTATTTTGAGCATTTTAATATTGAAGGAATTCTGCACCGCCCCGAAAAGGAAGTTGCAGAAGTTATCAACAGGCAGCATCAGCAAACGCAAATACTTGAAGTTACGCTTGAAAGACTGATTCTTGCGCGCGAAACATTTGATAAGCAGCGCGGTACAACAAGAAAATATTTTATAACCGGCATCGGCAACTGGCAAAGGTCAGATAACCCGCGTGAACTGATTTATTCTGAATTCAGGCACTATATTTCAAAACCCGACGGCCTGCAAAAGCTGGATGCCCTTTGCACAAAGCTTGAAACAAAAGCAAAATATCTTGCTCATTCAACGCTGGATGCAATGCAGACAACAGGCAAACATCCAAACAATTTCCTGCAAAAAATTACTTCATTACTGCCAACCTCATGGCTTAAAAAAATTGCCGAACGTCACGAAGAAAGAGTGAACGAAAAAAGAGCCAAAAGAGCTGAAATGGCAGAAACTGCAAAGGCAGAGCTTGGCAAATTAGCAAGCGAACAATTGGAAAAAAACATATATCCACAAAGACCATCGCCGGAAACAAGACCGGAACATGATACTCCGAAACAAGTTGAGGTTCCTTCTTTGGCTCTAAACATTGCGCAGCAAAGATTCACCAATGCGTTTCTTGAGCTTAACGCCATATTCGGCAGGGACTCAAAAAATTGCATAGCCCTTTCTTATAAACATGAAACAGAGGCAGACCGCACTGCAACAACGGGAAATGTTTCTTTCCTGAAGAACCAGTCGGAATTTCTGATACTGCTTACACAATCAGCGCGCG
>CAYVII010000289.1:0-1623 GCA_964451475.1 uncultured Rickettsiales bacterium | reverse complement strand
AAAAGCAGGGCCAGAAAATCTCCGGCATGAAGAAGGCAAAAGCTAAAGAAGGCCCTGAAGGTGAACGCGGTGAAGAAAGGGAAAGGACAATTGAAGAAAGATCCGATCCTAAAAAAGAAATAGAGCAGATCAGAGATGCTACAAATGTAAGGGCGGAAGCTTTAACAGAACAAAAAAGGCAGCTTGATATTGCGCAAGGTAAAGACCCTGCATTAACGGAATCACAGCAGGTGCGAGAAGCAAATATTACGCGTGAGCAGGCAATAAAAGGCCAGATAAATTCAGAGCTGCGCGGCAATGATATGGCGGCGGCTTCATTCCTGCTTGGCGATAATGCGAAGAATTTAGATACATCGCAAGATATGCTGGCGCAGAAAGCGCGTGAAAATAACAGCCCTGTAAAAGGTATGCTGGATATGGTAAAGGCACTGCTGCCAAAAGACCTGCCGGATATGCGCGATAAGAGCCAGGAAAAACAGGGCGGTCCTTCAATATAGGCTTGTCTGTTTTTTTAGAAGCCTTCTTTTTCTTCTACTATATATAACGGGCGGTGTTTCGTCTCGCGGTATATGCGGCCTATATATTCACCGATTATGCCAAGGCTCATTAACTGGATGCCGCCAAGGAACAGCATAACAACCATTATAGATGCGTAACCAGGAAGGTTGGTGCCGTATATTAATGTGTGCAGTAATATATATGTGCCGTAAACGAATGCAAAAAGCGATATCAGGCCGCCGATATATGTCCAGACCTTAAGCGGCTTGGTTGAGAACGCGAAAAGGCCATCAAGCGCAAAGCCCCATAGTTTTATATAGTTCCAGCTTGATGTGCCGGCAAAACGGGCGGGGCGATCATAATATATAGTAGTGGTCTTAAAGCCCGCCCATGCGAAAAGGCCTTTCATGAAACGGGTGCGCTCGGGCAGCAGCCTTATCGCTTTTACCACACTTCTGTCCATAAGGCGGAAATCGCCCGTATTTTCAGGTATTTTAATGTTGCTCAGGCGGCCGATAATTTTGTAAAAAGCGCCAGCGGATTTGCGCTTAAGCCAGCCTTCATCACGTGTTTTGCGGGTTGCCAGCACAACTTTGAAGCCTTCTTTCCACTTCGCCACCATTTCGGGGATAAGCTCGGGAGGGTCCTGCATATCGGCATCTATAGGCACTACGCAATGGCCTGAAGAGTGCTCAAGACCGGCCGTTAGAGCCGCTTCTTTGCCGAAATTGCGCGAAAAGCTTATTAACCTAATGTTTTTATTGATTTTGGCTTTGGACTTAAGCAGTTCCCACGTATTATCGCGACTGCCGTCATTTACGCAGATAATCTCGTAGCTGCCAAGAGGCTCCAATATAGGTATCATACGGGAGAAGAATTCATCAATTCCCTCCTGTTCATTGTGCATCGGCACTATTATAGATATCGTAGGATTCATACTTGCAAAGAAGAACCTAGCGTGTTAAAAGCGCCCGCACAATATCAAAGATGATTTTTAAGGGTGATCTATGGCTAAAAAAACCAATATTAAAGAACTTGCTCGCCGATATACAACAGCAGCATTCCAACTTGCTTCTGCAGAAAAAGCTTTGGATAAAGTTTCGGCTGATCTGGCAAACCTTAACC
>CAYVII010000288.1:0-1626 GCA_964451475.1 uncultured Rickettsiales bacterium | reverse complement strand
AATAAAACCGCTTGAACCTAAGCCCGATGATAATGAGGTACTTTTAAGCCGTAAAGGATTGCTGGAAGAAAATCTAAAGCCGGCAGATCTAAAGAGCTTGCCAAAACTGCATGACGGCGAAGGCAAAGAACTTGATGACACCCAAAAGATAAAAAAGATCGAAGAAGATATTGGCAAATTCTTTGATAAACACCCGTTCGGCAAGGCTTATGCGCCGGACGGCCAGCTTACAAAAGGTGAGCTTGATATGTACAAAGGCTTTATTGCCCCGCGTTTAGCGGCACCGACCCCAACTAATGAAGGCCAGTCAAAGTAACTACCTTCTCATATAATGCAGCAGCCATTCTTTAAGCTCTGTACCGCTTACGCCAACCATTTTGGTAGGTAACGCTACAGGGCTGCCCACCATTGCCTCACTCATCTTTGCAAATTTGCCAGCCATGGGACCTACATTACTGTAATAAATCTCGGGGTCTTTTAGGAGCACAACCACAAATTCCTGCGTTGATACATACGCAATATCGACATCTCTTATATCCGACCAGCGTATGAGTATTTTAGGCCACTTAAAACCAATACCTTCAGGCGTCAGGCGGAACATGGACTTCTTTTTAACGGAAGTGATTATAGCTGCCAGCGCACATAGCCCGAAAAAACCCGTTACCAGAATAGCTATAAGAAGATCCCCTTCATTATCGGCTTTTTTCAGCATCATAAAACCAATGCCGACAAATATCAGCGCCCCTAACAATATGATCACTGATTTTTTGCGGGTCGTATAAAAATCCTGCGGTAATGAAGGTATCGGTTGCTCCATAAATCCCTCTATATATCTTTTCTCATATCACGGTGCTTGATGCCGATCTTGTCATAAATATCAGAGCAGCATTCATAACCCAGCTTTTCGTAAAACGGGATGGCGCTGTAACGCGCATCCAGCGTAATTTCTTTCAACCCACGCTCTTTTGCCAACCCCTCTAAATGCCTTACCAGCTTTGCGCCAAGCCCAAGCCCCTGATATTTGTCCAGCACGGCCATTTGCCTTAGCACATTTCCCATTAACGAAACCGTTCCCGCAGGCTGGCCATCCACACTAAGCATAACATGCGTGCTTTTAGCGTCTTTCTGGCGGTCTTCCTCGGTTATAACCATTCCCAGCGGCTTACGTAATACTTCTAACCTGATATCAAGACATTGCTGGTACTCAGGCTCAGTCACTTCAAAATGCTTTGTAATAATCTGCATAACTGCAAATTAAAGGCTTTTTGATTGAAATCAACCAGCTTTCCCCATATAAGCTTATGTTTTTACCATGCTACTTAGACCCAACTGGCATAAATCCTCTACGCTTACCGTCACGCAGTTTGTGCATGAATGGGCGCATGCGCTTGAGAAAAAAGGCTGGAACATTGCCGATGCCGGCCGTGGACGCCCCTCTTATCCTTCCGATATTGATGCCGTTAACGCAATGCATGAATATACCGGGCATCTGGTAAAATCGCGCGAGGTTGCCCTTTACGGAACTTCTGTACTGGGTGAAAAAAAATACCGCGAACAAGCCGCAGAGGGTTTTTATAACGAGTACAAATTAGAATTCCCTACATATGAAATAATGTTCACACCGGG
>CAYVII010000287.1:0-1649 GCA_964451475.1 uncultured Rickettsiales bacterium | reverse complement strand
AGCTGCGTGCGCGCAGCGAACGCCAGATACCTTTTGTGCTGGAGCCTGATAACCACATGGCAACATCATTAAAACTTGGCCCTCGCGGACGCGAAGTTTTTGTTACGCCTGAAGATAACGAAAAAGCTTTAAACTGGATCGCGCAAGGTTACACGACCGAGCTGCGTACGCCTGACGATACTCTGATATTTGTTGACCCTGCGAAAGCGGAAGAGATACGTAAAGACCAGGTTGACTGCATGGGCTGCCTTTCACATTGCCGTTTTAGCAACTGGAAAGACCATGATGATTTCAAAACAGGTAAAAAACCTGACCCACGTTCTTTCTGTATCCAGAAAACTCTTCAGGATATTGCAATAAACGAAGGTGATATTGACCATAATCTTATGTTCAGCGGACATAATGCTTACAAGTTCCGCGATGACCCGTTCTATAAAGACGGTTACATACCATCTGTTGAAGAGCTGGTGAACCGCATTATGGAAGGTAACTAGCTGTTATATTTAGCTTAAGCGCCGCATGCCTAACCGACCTTTAGCCTTGCCTTCGCTGCACTAGGAATCGTTCTTGATAATTTTGTTGATTTTTGAGGTTTGTCCTTGACACAGGGTGTTCTTGCCTGTATAAGGCGCGCAAGAAATGGGGCGGCTTAGGTAAATCGCCTGAATTTCTTAACAATCAGCCACCGAGAGATAAATGAAAAAAATTCTCCAAAGCCTGAGCGGAAAGCAAACCAAGAGTGGGCTTTTCAAAAACTGTCTTAAAATCTCTATCATCACTTCTATGACCCTGCTAACTGCTTGCAAAAGCGGAAGCATGGTGAATTATGAGCCTTGCAGCATGATTGACTCTGTCAAACCACTGCCGGACGCAGAATTTGCCGCTGCTTTTGCCGCATGCCGCCAACAGGCATCTGCGGGTGATCCTATTTCCCAAAAGAACCTTGCTTACGTATATTACTACGGCAATGCAAGAATCCCGAGGGACGTAGACCAGAGCGTTGTATGGTTTGGCCTTGCAGCAATGCACGGAAACCAATCTGCAGCAAATATGCTTGATGATATGAGGCAGGGGACAATGCTTAGCTACAACTACTACACACAGTAGTTGTATCGATTCCGACACCGCAATTGGCTAATATGCCATTGCGGTAAAGAGGAAATTTTTTATAATCCCCGCCTATGGAATATTCAGTCCCGCGTACTGCCAAGCTTGAGTTTACGCATCCTTCAAAAAAGGTGCTGATGCATTCATGCTGCGCGCCGTGTGCGGGCGAGCTTATGGAGGCAATTGCCGAAGCGGGTATTGAGCAGACAATATTTTTCTATAACCCCAACATCCACCCTTTGAGGGAATATAATATCCGCAAAGAGGAAAATATCCGTTATGCGGAAAAGCTGGGCATCCCTTTCATTGATGCAGATTATGACGTGCAGGACTGGTTCGCACGCGCCAAAGGAATGGAGCGTGACCCTGAACGCGGCCGCAGGTGCAGCATGTGTTTTGATATGCGTTTTGTGCGCACTGCTCTTTATGCTTATGAAAATGGCTTCAATGTTATTACTTCATCGCTGGGGATTTCCCGCTGGAAGAATATGGAGCAGATAAATGAATCCGGCCATTTTGCCGCTTCGCATTATGAAGGTGTG
>CAYVII010000286.1:0-1656 GCA_964451475.1 uncultured Rickettsiales bacterium | reverse complement strand
AACACGTAAAAGCGCTATCCCTACCGGCGGCGTGAATAAGCAACCACGAAAAAATATTGATGAGAACGTATGATCGAGGAAAAACTAAAAAAACTTGGTGTAGAGATACCTGAAGCAAAAGCTCCTGTTGCTAATTATGTTGGCTTCACCCGCGTTGGTAATCTTGTTTTTGTAAGCGGCCAGATAAGCCAGATAAAAGGCAAACTCGGCGCTGATGTTACCGAAGAACAAGGTTACGAAGCAGCAAAACAATCTGCCATTTCAGTACTTGCGCAGCTAAAACAAGCTTGCGGTGGTGACCTTAACAAAGTTGAACATTGCCTTAAGCTTGATGTTTTCGTGAACTCAACCCCTGAATTCATCAACCAGCCGAAAATAGCCAACGGCGCATCAGACCTTATTGCAGAACTAATTGGCAAACACGCACGCGCAGCAGTTTCAAGCAACAGCCTGCCTCTTGGCGTAGCAGTTGAAGTTGCCGGAACGTTTGAACTGGCTAGCTAAATGCTAAGATATTTTGCACTAATATTTTTTTTAATGTTTAGCAGTTCATATGCCGAGCCTCTAAAAGATATTCCACCTGAACTTAACCAGTATAATTCTTTACTAAAAACCATTCAGGCCAGCAAGCACCAGCCAATGCAAGGCTTTTTTTATATTGCAAAAGAGCTTGAGGAAAAAGACATCCAGGAACTATCCGCCGCAAAACTTTCGGTTTTCCGCAAAACTAAAGGTATACATATAGTTGATATGCCAGAACCTTACGCGCCTAAGCTTGTTCTTGACCCACGCTTTTTAATGCAGGTTGCCAAAAATCATGGCACGGAAGATGATATTAGATTTTTTGAGACCTACAATAAATTTAGCGATCTTGAATGGGAAGAAAATTACCACCCTTACATGAAAATGCACAAAGATGAATCTGACGGAAAGTTTTGCATAGATACGGAATCACCTTATTTTTATGACTTTTATGCAGGCTGGCTGAAATATTTAGGCGGCTTCCCGACCATTGATTACATGGGCAGCCTTGATATTTATCAGTCTTATGCTGTTTCGCAGCTGGATATGTATGTGTTCTATCTAGCTAAATACCAGTTTTGCAAAGATGATGATCTGAATGATAACATTGATAGCTTAATTGAGAAAGTGAAGAATGGTCAGGACGATACTAATAGGAACTTTTCCCAGAAGGTCATTAAGGCTATAAAAGTAAAAAGGTAATTTAAAAATGGCACGCAAATTCTTTGGTACAGACGGCATACGCGGAACTGCAAATACTCCGCCAATGACTGCCGAGATTGCGCTTAAACTTGGCCTTGCCGTTGGCTACCACTTCACGCGCGGCAAACATAAGCACAAGGTTATTATCGGCAAAGATACACGCCTTAGCGGTTATATGGTTGAACCCGCTCTGACCGCAGGCTTTATTTCTATGGGTATGGATGTTGTTCTTGTTGGCCCGCTTCCAACCCCTGCAATTGCCTACCTTACAAAATCAATGCGCGCTGATATCGGCGTAATGATATCGGCCAGCCATAACCCTTACGAAGATAACGGCATTAAAATATTTGACGCTGAAGGCCAAAAACTTTCAGATGAAGTAGAAGCAGAAATTGAAGAGCTGATGCAGCAGGACCTGACCTCAAAACTTGC
>CAYVII010000285.1:0-1657 GCA_964451475.1 uncultured Rickettsiales bacterium | reverse complement strand
CAATAAAAGAACGTGACTGGAAAAAAGAGCAAGGCAGACTACTTAGGAAAGATAAATGAGCAAAATAATTGTTGTTTACCATAGCACTTACGGCCACACCAAAAAAGTGGCTGAACGCGTAGCAAAAGGCGCAGGTGCAGAAGCTATGAGCGTGGAACATATAAACTGGGATAAGCTGGAAGACGCAGACGCAATAATATTCGGCAGCCCAACATATGTTGGCAGCGTTTCCGCCGAATTCAAAAAATTCATGGATTCAACCAGCAAAATATGGCTTGGCCAGAAATGGAAGAACAAGATCGCAGGCAGTTTCACAAATTCCAGCAGCCCCAGCGGCGATATGTTGAGCACGCTGCAAACACTCATTACATTCGCTATGCAGCATTCAATGATATATGTTGGCACAGGCCTGATGCGTGAACCTGAAGGCATCAACCGCCTTGGCAGCTATAGCGGCACAATGGCACAATCTGAGAATGCCCCGCCCGAAGTAACTCCGTCAGAGCCTGACTTAATGACGGCAGAACTTTACGGCAAACGCATTGCCGAAATAACGGCACGCTTTAAATAAATTTATTGCTAAGCGGCATACGCCAGTCTTTGCCGAACGCCACAGAAGTAAGCTTAACACCCGGGGCAGCCTGGCGGCGTTTGAACTCTGATATTTTTACAAGCCTGGCAACTTTTTGCACCGTTGCCACCTCATAACCTGTAACCTCTTCAGCAATTTTACGGCCTTCAATTAACTGACGAAGTATTCCGTCCAGAATATCATATGGCGGCAAACTATCCTGATCTGTCTGGTTATCACGCAGTTCAGCCGTTGGCGCTTTAGTAAGCACACGCTCAGGCAAACCGCCGCGCCAGCGCACTACATCATACACTTCAGTTTTATATAAGTCTTTTATCGGGTTGAACGCGCCGTTCATGTCACCGTAAATTGTGCAGTAACCAACCGCTATCTCGCTCTTATTACCTGTTGTCAAAAGTAATTCATTATGTTTGTTGGAAAGCGCCATAAGCATAAGACCGCGCGTGCGGCTCTGCATGTTCTCTGCAGTTAAACCTTCTTCCTGCTTATAATGATCCCAAACCTCATGCTCTTCATGCGGTATGCCCAGCGCTTTACAAACACCGTAAGCATCTTCCATGGTAATTTTAGAGCTATACTTTGTTGGAAGTATTGTGCCCCGCACATTCTCTTTACCCAACGCATCTGCCGCAATTGCCGCAACCAGAGCACTATCAATACCTCCGCTTACACCAAGCAGAACTTTTTTGAAGCCGTTCTTATGTACATAATCTTTAAGCCCAAGGCACATTGCCCTGTAATTTGATTCTTCTTTTGAATAAACAGGGGCAACACTATCAATAATACCCGTAAATTCTTCAAAAGCAGGCGCTGTTTTAATTATTTTGCTGTCAAAATAAAATGACGCGCCGTCAAACAATATCTCATCCTGCCCGCCAACATTATTAACGTAAACAAACGGCAAACCAGCTTTTTGCGCAAGTTCATGTCGCTGCTTATATTTACCGTACTCATAAGGTGAGGCATTGATAGAAATAATTGCTTTGGCACCCGCAGCTTTTGCTTCATCAATACGCTGGCTTTTCCAAACATCCTCGCAAACCAGCACAACAGTTCCATCCGGCA
>CAYVII010000284.1:0-1658 GCA_964451475.1 uncultured Rickettsiales bacterium | reverse complement strand
AATGGCAGGCCAGCCTGTAGATAAATTCAAAATAGTTCCTGAAGGGCTTCAGTTTTGATATCTTTGATCAGTTGCTCAAGATCCTCAATTGAATACATGTCATGGTGGGGAGGAGGGCTTATCAGTGAAGCACCCGGGTAACCGCGTCTTATAGAGGCGATCTCAACCGTTACTTTATCACCCATAAGCTGGCCGCCTTCACCCGGTTTTGCACCTTGAGCTACTTTGATCTCTATCTCTTCGGCATTCACAAGGTAAGGAAGCGTAACACCAAATCGGCCCGATGCTACCTGGCGCACGGCAGATCTTGCCGCTTCCTCATAGCCGCCTTGGTTACGTTCAGCTATCTCGCCGCCTTCACCCGAGTTCGGCGTACCGCCGATATTATTCATTATCCTTGCAAGCGCCATGTGTGGCTGAAGCTGGATAGCGCCATGGCTCATTGCAGCCGAGCGCATTGTTTTTAATATCTGGTCTGCTTGAACAACTTTATCAAGCGCAATAGCGCCTTTACTTTCTATCCTAAGCAGGTCAGTGAACATGTTGGGAACATTTTCTCTTATATTCTGCTGCTGCCTGTAATAATTCCTGATATCATCAGGCATTACATGTGAGTTGATATCATCGGCCGAATATTTGCTCTCCGCACCTTTTTTCCTGATGCGTAAATATTCAGGTACCTTTCCTGCTTCCACAGCCTTCATTGCATAATCAAGCAAATACTGCATGTCTTTGGGAAGCTGCGCTTTTATGAAAGCCTTTTTCTCCTGCAGGAATTTATCCCTTGCAGTAGCATCATCAAAATGACGCTGCATTTCCAGACCGCCCATAGCACTTATCAATATAGATCTTAATATTGTGTCATGCTTGTTATGAGCCGTTTCAATCTCACGGTATTTCGTAATAGCTTCCGCATCACGCGCATCAGATTCACCCTGCCTTCTTGCAGTGAATATACCAAGCCTTGCAATACCTTCATCGCTAAGGCGCGCCACGTTTATGAACAGTTGCTGAACACGCTGCCAGTAGCTGCCCTGCTTATGGTCGCTTCTTAAAAGCTCAGGGAAAACTTCTTTCAGTTTTTCGTTATCAGTGCCTTTTTCATATAGCGCCGCAGCATGCATCGCCACCATGTTCTCGGTAATTTCACCAAGGCCATGGCCTTTGAACTTGCTGTCTATCTGGTTAATATATTTGCCAAGTTCACCGTCAAGGTTAAGGCCTTTCGCTTCCAGAAGTTTTGATGATATATAGGCGTTGATATCGGCAATACCGGCCTTCGCCATTATCTTCAATATGCCTTTGTCATGCGTTGAGCATATGTTGTACAGGTCTTTCTTAACATCTCTGCCCGCCGCTTCCGCTTCTGCAATAACATGGTCAAATAACAGGTAAGGGTTTACCGCGTTAGCACCAAAGTTATGCAGTACCGCCTGATGGTGCGTAGTAACTATTTGCGCGCTATCCACAACTATTGAGCAGTTAAGGCGCGCTTTTTCTTTTCTTAAGTAATAATCAACCGCAGCCGTTGCCAAAGTTACATCCAGTGCCGCTTTTGTTGCTGAAGTATTTCTGTCCGAAAGAACAATTATACCTTTGCCCTTTCTTGCTGCCTGAACCGCCTGAAGGCCAATTCGCTCAAGCGCTTCAATAACGCC
>CAYVII010000283.1:0-1663 GCA_964451475.1 uncultured Rickettsiales bacterium | reverse complement strand
GGGGACACTTTAATGAAAAAATTCATCTTCACACTGTTAGTGTGTATATTGCCTGGCGTTGCAAATGCTGAACGCCTTAATATTGATATTACCAGCGGCAACTTCCAGCCGATACCGGTTGCAATCCATGGTTTTACTGCATCTGAACCTACAGGTCAGGAAGCTAACCAGACATTAAGCAGCGTTATAAGCAATGACCTGAAAAATACAGGTCTGTTCAAGCTTATCAGCCCTTCTTCATTCCTTGAAAAAATGGCGCCCGGTCAGGTAATGCCCACATTTGATAGCTGGTCACAGATCGGCACTCAGGCACTTGTTACAGGGCAGGTACGCAGTGTTGGCGGCAAAATAACTGTTGAGTTCCGCCTTTGGGACGTTCTTACCGGCAACCAGATGGCAGGCACTTCTTATCAGACGTCACAACGCGGCCTGCGCCGTGTTGGCCACCAGATAGCTGACGAGATCTACCAGCGCCTAACGGGTGAACAGGGATATTTTGACTCACGCATAGTATATGTTGCCGAAAGCGGATCTAAAAAACGCCGTACAAAACGTCTTGCGATAATGGATCAGGACGGTTTCAACCACCAGTATATTACAGGCGGCAAAAGCCTTGTACTAACTCCACGCTTCACGCCTACAGAACAGCGTATCATTTATATGTCATACGCAAACTCTGTTCCGCGCGTACGCACGCTTGATATCGAGACAGGCCGTGAAAGCGTTATCGGTAACTTCCCCGGCATGACATTTGCCCCGCACTACAGCCCTGACGGCAGAAGCCTTCTTCTTTCCGTAGCTCAGCGCGGTAACACTGATATTTATGAACTTGTTGGCGGCGGCACTAACCGCTTAACAACCGATACAGCGATTGATACTTCTGCATCTTACTCTCCGGACGGACGCCAGATAGTTTTCAGCTCAGACCGTGGCGGCGCACAGAACCTTTATATAATGGACAGGTCTGGTGGAAACGCTAAACGTATCACATTCGGCGGCGGCAACTACTCTGCCCCTGTATGGTCTCCGCGTGGTGATTACATTGCATTCACACGCCAAAGCGGCGGCGCATTCCATATTGGCGTTATCAAGCCTGATGGCAGCGGTGAACGTATGCTGACAAGCAGCTATCTGGATGAAAGCCCATCATGGGCACCTAACGGACGTGTGATAGTTTTCACACGTGAAAGCCGCGGTGGTGCAAGCAGCCTATATGCAATAGATGTTACAGGTTATAATGAACGACGCATCCCGACACCTGGTGATGCTTCTGACCCTACTTGGTCACCTCTTCTTAAGTAAAATTTCCGGATGATGATTAAACAAAATTTGGAATAAAAACATTGACAACTAATGCAAAGTAAAATTAAGTCTTTGCAACTAAAACAAAGGAGTAAATTATGTTTAAAAAACTTTTCCCAATAATGCTTGTAGCGTTATTCGTAACAGCCTGCGAAGCACCGGTTGATGACGCAAACTCAAACAACGGCGCAGTAACTGATGGCTCGGCTAACAACGGTTACAATCCTGACGGCACTCGCGGCAGCGAACTTGAAGGCCGCGGCGAAGGTGAACTATTCCCTGGCGTACGTGACACTGTTTACTTCGCGGTTGATAGCTCTTCTATTGATGGTGAAGCTCAGCGTGTTCTTGACGCTCAGGC
>CAYVII010000282.1:0-1689 GCA_964451475.1 uncultured Rickettsiales bacterium | reverse complement strand
TGGTGCTGCCTGACGGACTCGAACCGCCGACCCACTGATTACAAATCAGTAGCTCTACCAACTGAGCTAAGGCAGCATGCATTTTCAGCAATGGGAAGCTTTTATAAAATTCCCCGCTATATTTCAATAGTAAATTTAAGCTTTTCTTTCAGAAAGTAAGAATTCCAGCATGCGGCGGCCTACCTCACGCGGACCCATTACAGCTAAATCAACGTTCTGGCTGGTAAAATAGTCCATTTCCTCGTCATTATGGGCACGTACAAGCACCCTTATACCCGGCTTTAAACTGCGGGCAGCCTCAACAATACGGCGCGCCTCAAACGGGTTTGGCACAGCCACCAGCACCGCCACCGCTTTTTTGATAAGTGCCTTCTCCAGCGTTTCGACATGGGTGGCATCACCCGCAATGGCATGGAAACCTTTTTCACGAAGTGCGGCAATACGCTCACGGTTACCGTCAACCACAACAAGGTCAATATGTGCCGACGTTATATTTTCGGAAATATGCTTGCCCACACGCCCGTGGCCTACAAGTATAACAAGGTCTTTAAGCGCCCTCTTCTCCTCTTTCTTAAGCGATGAAAGATTATCATCATGCACATTGAACAATCTTGCTGTACGCGGGTTACGCGCCATCATTTCATAAATCGCGCGCGAAGCATGGAAGGTTGCAGGGTTAAGCGAGATTGAAATTATCGCACCCGCAAGGATAAGGTCACGCGCCTCAGTAGGAAGTAAACCGTAATACACCCCTAAATTTGCAAGGATGAACGAGAACTCGCCAATTTGTGCAAGACCTGCCGAAACTATAAGTGCCGTTTTAAGAGGATAGCGGAATATTATAACAATCAGCGCCGCAGCAATAGATTTACCTATCATGATGATGGCAACAACCACAAGTACCTTGAACGGCTCATCCATAATTATGGAAGGATTGAAAAGCATACCCACCGATACGAAGAAAAGAACGGCAAATGCATCCTGCAGCGGCAGGGCTTTATCAGCCGCATCGTGCGAAAGGTCAGACTCGCGTATCATCATACCTGCAAAGAATGCGCCAAGCGCAAGCGATATGCCAAATAACTTGGTAGCAGCAAATGCAACACCCATAGCAACCGCAAATACTGAAAGCGTGAATAATTCGCGTGAACGCGTGCGCGCAACCACCATAAGCAACCATGGGAACAGACGTTTACCTACTATCACCATAAATATGATGAATATGGCCACCTTACCTATTGCCGTTAAAAGCTCTTCAATGGGGAAGCTACCGTCACCCTGCCCTTCCGCCGCCAGAGCGGGAATAAGGACAAGCGCGATTACCATTACAATATCTTCAACAATCAGCCAGCCGATTGCGATATTACCGTTATTTGATTGTAAAAGGTTATGCTCTTCCAAAGCACGAAGCAGAACAACCGTACTTGCAACTGAAAGAGCAAGGCCAAGCATTATGCCGCTTTCTACGCTCCAGCCCCAGTAATAAGCCGCAACTACGCCAAGCGCCGTTGCCGCTGCAATTTGCACAACCGCACCCGGCAATGCAATTTTACGCACTTCCATAAGGTCACGTAAGGAAAAATGCAGGCCAACGCCAAACATAAGGAATAATATACCAAGCTCAGAAAGCTGCTCGGCAATATGCGCATCGGCCACAACCCCGGGTGTATATGGGCCAATAATGATACC
>CAYVII010000281.1:0-1694 GCA_964451475.1 uncultured Rickettsiales bacterium | reverse complement strand
GCGGTGGCCTTTTCTCGTTATTTACAGGCGGTGGTGGCAATAGCTGGAACGCATGGGGTAACGGCATTGGCAGCGCGCACGGTAGTTGGGGTGGCAGAGATGATGACTACTACTACCAGAACAATTATGATCGCTGTAATAACCACAGGAATCACTGTCGCGGTGAAGGACTTGACTGGAAAGATGCTTTCCAGCGTAGCGGCCGCGGCCTTGAAGGCTTTGGCTATGCTTCAGGTTACGGGCTTGAGCGCTCGGCTAATCAATTTACTGACGGCAACCTTCTTAGTGGCCTTGGTGAACTTTTCCTTGCGCCTGTTCGCGGTATCAGAGGCATGCTGCAAGGGTGCGAGATGTACGACGCGCAATATGCAAACGCTCCGCAAGTTGGCGGCGGCCGTTGCAATACCAACTTCCTTGGCGGCTAATTAATTTCCTTATTTATAGAACTTCTGATTGGCTTTTGCCATGCGTTCAAGTAATGCCGCAGGTTTAAAGCGCAGGCCGTATTTGCCTTCCAGCTCTTTCAGGCGTTCTACAACTTTGGCAATTCCAACATTGTCTGCATAACGCAGTAACCCGCCGCGGAATGCAGGGAAGCCGGTACCCATTATCATTGCCATGTCTAAATATTCAGGCTTTTCTACCATACCTTCGTCAAGGCACATTGCTGCTTCATTCACCATCATCAGCACCGCGCGGTCAAGTACTTCAAAGTCATTGATTGCGGTATTGTCGGAAGCAGGCTCAAGTTCTTTATTTACGGTCTTGCCTTCTTTTGTATGCTCATAAAAACCTTTGCCGGCTTTTTTACCCAGCAGTTTTTTATCCTGATAAACACAGCGAAGTAACTCGGAAAGTACCACTCGCTCGCCATATCCGTCTTTCAGGATCTTCGCCACTTTGTAGCAAACATCTATACCAACTTCATCAGCCAGAATGAACGGTCCCATCGGCATACCAAATTTCTCAAGTATCTTGTCCTGACGCAAAATAGAAACATTCTGCTCAAGCATAAGCACGCATTCATTCATGTATGGCAGCAAAATGCGGTTCACCACAAAGCCCGGGCAGTCGCCGACTTTAATCGGAGTTTTACCCATTTTCTTTGCCAGCGCAAATACGGTTGCAATTGCTTCGTCAGAAGTATCTTTGCCGGGAATAACCTCAACCAGCGGCATACGGTTAACAGGGTTGAAGAAGTGCATACCTACAAGGTTTTGCGGGCGCTTAAGCGCGGTTGCCATTTCGGTTATTGAAAGGCTTGAAGTGTTTGAGGCTAAAATAACATTGTCATGCACATGCGTTTCTGTTTCTGCCAGAACTTTTTTCTTCACGTTCATGTCTTCAACAATTGCTTCCACCACAATGTCGGAACCGGCAAAGCCGCTATAATCAAGCGTGCCGCTGACTAAGTTCATTTTCATGTCAATTTCGTTCGGTGTAGCTTTGCGTATCTTTTTCAGTTGCGCATAAATTTTAGAAACTTGCTTGAAGCCAAGCGCAACACCGTCCCAGTTAATATCTTTCATACGAACAGGTATGTTGGCCTTGGTAAACGCCCACGCAATACCGCCGCCCATAACACCCGCACCAAGTAGGCTGGCATGTTTGATATCACGCGATTTTACATCACCTTTTACACCGCTGTCTTTTTTTAGGGCTTCACTGGTAAAAAATATCTGGATAAGATTTTT
>CAYVII010000280.1:0-1701 GCA_964451475.1 uncultured Rickettsiales bacterium | reverse complement strand
AGGTTGGCAGAGATGTTTCCCTGCTTTTCCATAATATCTAGCGTGATCTTTTTCTCAGAGAACTTACGTATGGAAATGCTGGTGCCTTTAAGCGAAAGCGGCGGAATAATAACGTTGACGCGTGAGCCGTCGGCAAGGCGTGCGTCGCAGATCGGGCTGGATTCGTCAACACGGCGGCCAACTGCGTTTACAATGCGCTGCGCAATTGCTGATACCTGCGCCTCGTCACGGAACTTAACATCAGAAAGCTGCAGCTTACCTTTACGTTCAATATAAACCTGGTTAGGGCCGTTCACCATAATATCGTTTATGGCAGGGTCTTTAAGCAGTGGCTCAAGCGGGCCAAGGCCAAGCATGTCATCAATTATCTCGGTTGCAATTTGCTGCTGCTCGGTCTGGTTAAGCGTAAGTTTTTCTGTAATCGCTATTTCATGGATAAGGTCAACTATCTGACGGCGTAAATTATCTGCCGGCAGTTTAGATGCCGTGGCAAGGTCAATTTGCTCCATAAGAAGTTTATGGATGCGTTCTTTATCAGCGGCAAACTTTGCCTTTGTCTGTTTTTCTGTATTGCTTTCAGTTTTATTGCCGCTAGATATTGGCGGTTTTAATTTATCAAGTTGAGCTAAAAGATCGGCAGCTTCGTCTGTTCCGTGCGCGCGCTTTTTTAGCTTTTCGGATACATCCTCATTTTTAATATTGCTGTGGGCAACTTCCTGGAGCCTCAAATCAAGGCCAGCCATTCCGTTCTCATCGCCCATCCCCCTGCGACCAAACATATGATAACATTACCACATATTTGTTAATACGGGCTTAATTGCTTAAGCAATTTTAATAATTGAGATAAGTTTAGGTAATGTGAAAAAACAGGGGTTTATTAGGCAAAAATTAAGTATCGTAGGTCATAATCTGGGCATTATGAGAAAATATGCTATTTTGCTGATATCTCTGGTTTTATTTGCATGTGACGGCAATGGCGGTTTTTCTGTTCCTCCGGGTAAGAAAGAGGCTGCTGAAGTAATAAAAGCCTATCTAAAAAAGAACAGTATGTGTGAAGGTGTGCTGGAGATCAAGGAACTTGCAGTGATGTCTGTAACGTCTGAAGTTACAACAGGCAGGGGGTGGAAGGCAAAAGCGGTTTATATAGCTACATGCCGCACAAAGAATACAAGCCTGGAATATATTATCGCAAATTACACCGAAGAGAACCCGTATGAGATATTGATAAAGGCTGATGGTGAAGGATGGTATGAAGCTTATATGCCTAATGAAATGCAAAAAGCGGTAGATAAGCAAGTGAAAAATATGGTGAATAAAATTCACTCCCGCTAAGTGTTTTTTGCTCACAATTCTTTACATTTCAAAATTTTATTCTAATCTATTTTATCAGGCACGTGGCTGCAGGCCTCATGGGTGCTTAGTTAAACTAAAACTTAGGGATAAAGACCATGAAAATAAAGAACGCACTGATTGCAGCTGTATTTAGCGCAATTATATGCGCCGGCTCAACTAACGCGCTGGCTGCAACTTACGTAAAAGAAGCCCCGCCGCCAATTATAAAGGAAACTTTTGAGCAAAAACCGGGTCATATATGGCAGCATGGTTATTATACATGGAGCGCAAAAGAAAAGAAATTTAACTGGAATCCCGGTAAGCACGCGCAAATGCGCAAGGGCAAGATATGGCTTCCTAACCGCTGGC
>CAYVII010000279.1:0-1715 GCA_964451475.1 uncultured Rickettsiales bacterium | reverse complement strand
GCCAGCCTTCACCGACGCCGTTCTGGCCGCCGATCACAAGGCTGATATCAATAATGACATTCTCACCGTTTATAGGCGAGTTCACAAAAGGAACGCCCATCGGGTCATGCCTTCTGCCTAATTTTACACCCGGTGTATCGAATGGAACCAGCGCGCATGTAATGCCCAGGTCTTCACCTTTACCAAGGATCTGCAAAGGGTCTTTCAGGCGGAATGCAAGACCAATAACAGTTGAAACGGCGCCAAGGGTTATATAGCGTTTTTTAAAGTTCAGGCGGATCTTTAAATTGCCTGCCTCATCTTTAAATAATTCACCGTTTGATTTTATGCTGGCAGCATCAGAGCCCGCATTAGGTTCTGTAAGGCCGAAACACGGTATATCTGTACCGTCTGCAAGGCGGGGCAGGTAGTAATCTTTTTGTTCCTGCGTACCGTAATGTGATATCAGCTCACCGGGTCCTAGTGAATTAGGTACCATTGTGGTGATTGCCAAAACCTGTGAACGCGTTGCCAGCTTATGCACAACGGCAGAATGCCCAAGCGCTGAAAAGCCAAGCCCGCCATATTCTTTGGAAATTATCATACCAAGGAATTTTTCTTTGCGTAAATATTCCCACACTTCTTTTGGCAGGTCACGGTTCTGGAAAATTTCCCAGTCGGAAACCATGTTGCACACGGTCTCAACCTGATTATCCATGAATGCCTGTTCTTCCGAAGAAAGCTCAGGGTAAGGCTCGGCGAATATTTTGTTGAAGTCAGGCTTACCGCTGAAAAGGTCTGTCTCTATCCAGTTAGTACCTGCACGAAGGGCAATTTCCTCAGTGTCTGAAACCTGTGGGACCTTGTTGTTCTTCACAAGGTAGTTCATGATTTTTTTGGTGATGAAGTTCTTGCGGAAGGCTTTCACAAGGAAAATGCCCGATACCGCACCGACCAGTAAAAAGAAGAATGAGCCTGTAAGCAGGAATAGCCCTATGCCTGCAGCAACCCACGCAACCAACGGAAGTCCAAAGTAACCTATTAATAATAAAGCTAATAATCCTGCGATATCCAACATTGAGAATCCTTTTGTTATTACACCATAATTCTATCATAGAGAAAATTAACAAAACCTTTATTAGTTGGGCTGTAATCTGTTTTTAGCCAAAGATTTAGAGCCATTTTTGCCGCGGGGTAAAAAGGCTTTTTTGCGTCGGGTTATAAGTGGCTGAAAATACGCAGTTTATCGTTATTTACGGTAAATGGGTAGCCGGTGGTATATTTTAGAGAAAATTTTTGTAAATTAAGCTGAATTTGTAATAATTTTGTAAAACTGCTGGTGTAGTATAATCGTTGAGGAGAAATTATGACTTCCAATAACTATTACGCAAACCACGAAACGCCTGAGGGTAAACTACGCAGGATAGTTATCCCTAAAATACGCCAGTTTGTTGAAAACGCCGATACTATGGGCGGCGGTCTGAACAAAGACAGACCGGACGGAATCGTAACTGGACACGAACTTTACCGCGCTCTTAAGGACATGTTCCGCAAAACAAAGGTAGAAGTTCCTTTCACTCCAAAAGATCTTATCCGCGAAGCTAACATTCACAGCGGCCCGCTTGCAGGCAGTGATAAAGAAAGATTTGTTGATATGTTCTCTGATAAAATAGTAGCATTGCTGAACGGCAACCCTCAGTACGAGAAGCTGGATGAAGTAATGTTCGATAATTTCG
>CAYVII010000278.1:0-1723 GCA_964451475.1 uncultured Rickettsiales bacterium | reverse complement strand
TGATTTTGCGGTGGTGCCTGAGCTTGATATTACTTATTTTTTTACTGATAATATTGCTGCAGAACTTATTGCCGCAACCAGCAAGCATGATGTAAAGGCTATTGGCACAACTTCAGGGAATCTTGATCTTGGCGATGTTTGGATTTTACCGCCGACCCTTACTTTGCAATACCACTTCACCAATGATAGTCCATTCAAGCCCTATATTGGCGCAGGCATAAACTATTCTTATATGTATAATGAGGATGCAGGAAGCAGCATTACCAGTATACATTATGATGATAGCTTCGGCCCGGCATTACAGGCAGGTTTAGATTATAAATTGAATGAAAAATACAGCCTGAACCTTGATGTTAAAAAGATCTGGATAAATACTGATGTTAAAGTGAATGGCGGCGCAGTGCGTGCCGATGTTGACCTTGACCCATGGGTTGTTGGCGTTGGCGTAGGCTATACGTTTTAATAATTTATGTTATGGAAAGATAGCGCGCTTTTTCGTGGGATTGATGTAAGTTCTGCGAATGAACTGGCGGCAGTCGTGCGGAAAAAATCTTACAAAAAAGATGATACTATTTTTTTCCATGAGGATGAAGGGCGCTTCTTTTACATAATTGGTTCCGGCCAGGTTAAACTTGGGCGTGGCACGCAGCATGGTATAGAATCAGTTACCATGATTCTGGGGGAAGGTGATGTTCTGGGTGAGAACCTGCTGTTTGGCGAAGCGGATTACACCTATAGCGCAACCGCGCTTTCTGAAACCTGCTTATTTGCTTTCTCAGTCCCTGAGCTTCGAATGATCATGCGGGCATCGGGTGTTATCATGGATAATGCGGCGCAGATAATTCTTGGGCGTAACCGCATTTTGCAAAAAGAGCTGGAACATATAAAAGTGCAAACAGCCCCGCAGCGTATAGGCTGCTTTTTGCTGGATAACTGCCATGCATCATCTGGCCGCGCAAATTTTGAGCTACCATATGAAAAAAGCCTTATAGCTTCAAAATTAGGTATGAAGCCGGAAACGCTCTCACGTGCGCTGGCGGAGCTTAAAAATCAGGGCGTACAGGTTGACGGTAAAATGGTTACAATTGCTGATATAAGAAAACTGGCAGATTTTACATGCACTGCCTGCAGCGATTATTTCCCTTGTAAAAAGCAGAGTAATAAATGACAGATTATGCACTCTATGCAAAAAAGAACGAAGGCGGCAATGAGCTTTTGCTTAGTGTTGAAGGCATGCACTGCGCCGGTTGTATGCGCAAAATTGAAAACGCCCTAAATAGTAATGAGGGAATTCTGGCAAGAGTAAATTTATCAACCAAACGCCTTAACATACAATGGACAGGTGCGAAAGAACTCGGCAATAAGCTGGCTAATATTGTTGAAGAGCTCGGATACAAAGTTAAACCTTATGAAATTGACGAGCAGGAAAAGACGGACAGGGAAGAGCTTTCATTCCTACTGCGCTGTCTTGCGGTTTCCGGAGTTGCAACGGTTGCTATAATGGTATTGGCAGACGCACTTTGGCTTGGCGGAATGCAAGAGGCTACCCGGAACATGCTGCAATGGGTTTCTGCGCTTATTGCATTCCCGGCCATAATATATTCCGGCCTGCCGTTTTACCGTTCTGCATTTTCCTCGCTTAAAAAAATGCAGGCGAATATGGATGTGCCGATTTCACTTGCAGTAATACTTGCGGCAATAATGAGCCTTTACCAGACAATAA
>CAYVII010000277.1:0-1738 GCA_964451475.1 uncultured Rickettsiales bacterium | reverse complement strand
AGCGTGTTTAAAAAAAAGCACCGGTTATCCGGTGCTTTTTTTATGCAATTTTTTTAGGCGTGACCTAACATATATTCGGGCTGTTCACCTAAACCTGCGCCGGTGGAAAAGCTCCTTAGTAAATTCTCACGTTTATCAAGCTGTTTATTTGCGCGGATGGTTTTTGCAACATCCAGCACTTCATCAATTGCTTCTTCCACATGGGCGCGTTTTTCACGCACGCCTGAGTCTTCCAGATATTTTGAGCCGTTATGGCTAAGCGCGGTAATGAACAGGCGGTCATCTGCCGTTTGTACAAGGTTACTTTCTTTGCGGAATAGAAAGCCGCGTACAATTGCCCTTACACCTACCAGCAGGTCACGTATGCCTGAAAGCAGGGGGCTTGCCTCAAGGCTTTGGTCAGGCCCTGCGGTATTTAGTAAAAGCTGGTTCTTAGATTCGAACACATGGAGTTTTTCATCACCGTGATCTTCCACGTTGAGTGTAACTTTTAGCGCTTGTTCTTCCCCGCGTGAAAATACTCTTAATATTTCACCCGTATAAAGTTTTAGTTTACCGTTACCTATAAGTTCTTCTATCTGGCTGCCTGTCTGGCGGGTTACGCGGTTGCGCAAATATCTGTAAAGCGCGTCAGGGCCTTCATCATCTTTCCATTTGCGTTTTTCTTCTTCGGTAAAATTTCCCCAAACATCATTCATTACGCTGCGCAAGGCATCAATAACATCTTGCGGGCGGCGGGTTAAGCCTTGCCCTACAATTTCATTTATTTTGGTTGGCTCGGTTCCCTGCCTGATTATATCACCTTCTGCGAAAGATGATTTTGCAAGTTCCCTTGTTACGGCTTTCCATAAACCTTCCGCGCTGGTGTGGTTAATGAAAAGATGGCGCAGTTCTTTTGAAAGATCTTGCGGATCTTCAGGGTGTTTTACTATGCCTTCGTTATGGCGTTGAATGGCATGGATGGTGAGATCAATATTATAACCTGATGCCAGGCTGTTTGCCACAAGCGCAAGATCAATGCCGGTATTGCCAAAGCCCTGCAGGATAATATCTGCTTTAGTTTCTCCGCTAGCGCGCAGTTTTTTGAAGAAGTTCTCAATGCCTGCAATATTTTCAAGCGGTGATTGCAGAACGCGTGCGTCTTTGAATTTCTTTGCTTTGCCGTTTATTTTAATTTCGGCAGGTGGTGTGTTGCCGGCGGCAATGATCGTTATATCTGCCGTTACAAAAGCTGTTTTGCCGTCATCTGTACGGTAAGATATGCTGCCAGGAAGATTGCGTGCCAATGGTTTGTTATGTTGCGGCGCAAGTTTTTCTGCCGTGCCGGTAATTGCGGTTAAGGTGATATTTTTTTTGCAGGGCAAGGTCGCGCGTTTCGGCCGCGGTTTGCCTTAATATCTCGCCTAAATACTGGTTGTAGTAAATATGGCGGGGCACAAATGAAGCACCTGTATATTTGCCGGGGTAGTTGGCCTCAAGGAATTCTACGAAATGGCCGGGTTTATCTGTATGGAAAGACATTTTAGATGCGGGTACGTTCAGCGTCAGGAATTCAAATTCCTTGCCGCCGGCAGCTGCAAGGCCACCAAGCTGCCTTACGGGTTTAGAATCCAGGCTTATTATATTTAGCCTGCCATCTTCAGCTTTATGCTTTTTTACCAGTTCATTGATAGCTTTAATACCTGCCGCCGAGCACCCTGTTCTGTGCAAGCTTGATGAGGTAACCCCTGCCCAGTGG
>CAYVII010000276.1:0-1759 GCA_964451475.1 uncultured Rickettsiales bacterium | reverse complement strand
TATTGATGATCCTCGTCGCGAATATGCAATTGCGCTTGGTGCAACCGGAATGCCCGAAACTTACATTATAGGTAAAAACGGTAAAATCTATTACCATTACCGAGGCAACCTTACAAAGGAGATAGTGGATACGACTCTCCGCCCGATATATAATGAGCTTGTTAAAAAATAGTTTTGTTATTGCGGCATTATTAGCTGCGCCGGCACTTGCTTTTCAGGTAGAGCAAAGGCTTCCTGATGATGTGCAGGAAAATAAAGCGCAGGAGATATTCAAAGATATACGCTGTGTTGTGTGTGAGGGAGAGTCGCTTGCCGAATCCAGTGCCGATATGGCTTATGACATGCGGGCTTATATACGTAAGGAAGTGGCGGCGGGAAAGTCGTCAGATCAAATTAAGGCCCAGTTTGTGGCAAATTACGGGGAGCAGGTGCTGCAAACCCCGCCCATGGGAATAAAAACCTATTTTTTATGGTTCATGCCGTTTTTTATGCTAATAATCGGCGCATTATGTCTGATAGCAGGAAAAAGAAAAAAGAAAGTATAAAAGCCGGCATTGCCGCTTTTGCGGTAATTTTGTTTTTAGGTTTATTTACCGAGCATACCTATTTTAATCTGATGATTGCCTCTTTTGGCTCTACATGCGCTATTGTATTTGCCATGCCGAAATCTCCGGCATCACGTGCGCGTAATATAATATTTAGTTACACAACAACATCGGTTATAGCATTTTTGCTTTATTATATACTTGGTTATGAAGCCTGGGTTATGGCTTTATGTGTTGGGCTTTCAGTGTTCCTGATGATATATGAAAACCTGATCCACCCGCCTGCGGCGGGTATCCCGATATTCTTTTATTACATCAAGCCAGAGCCGGAATTTTTATTATTTCCAATTTTAAGCGGATGCGTGGTAATAATAATAGCCAGAAAACTGTATAAGAAATATGCCGGTAAAATATGATGGACTCAATTGAACTTACAAAAAGACTAATAGAATTTCCTTCGGTAACTCCTGATGAGGCCGGCTGCCTTGACTATATTGAAAAGCTTCTAAAGGCTGAGGGCTTTACAGTTGAGCGCATGAAATTTGCGGAAGTGGATAATTTGTATGCAAAGCGCGGTACAGGCAAGAATTTCTGTTTTGCGGGGCATATTGACGTTGTGCCGCCGGGCGATGTTGCTAAATGGAAGAGTGACCCGTTCAAACCGGAAGTGCGTAACGGCATGCTGTACGGACGTGGCGCTTCTGATATGAAGGCGGCAATTGCCTGCATGATAGTTGCGGCAATTGACTATAAAGGGCAGGGAGCAGTTAGCTTGCTGTTTACGGCCGATGAAGAAGGGCCGGGTATAAACGGTACTTTGAAAGTTATGGAAGTGCTGGATAAGCGCGGAGAGAAAATTGATGCATGTATAGTTGGTGAGCCAACATCGGTGAATAAAACCGGAGATATGGCGAAGATAGGCCGCCGCGGTAGCATGAACTGCAAGATCACCGTGAATGGAAAGCAGGGGCATGCGGCATATCCGCACTTGGCAGATAACCCTGTTAAGAAACTAATTAATATTTTGCATAAATTGCAGAATCATAAGCTGGATGACGGTAACAAGTATTTTCAGCCAAGCAATTTAGAAGTGGTGACGTTTGATGTGGGCAACCCTGCTGCCAATGTTATACCCGCAAAGGCAACTGCGACATTTAATATCCGCTTTAATGATGAGCATAATTCGGCTGATTTAAAAAAATGGATAGAGTCAC
>CAYVII010000275.1:0-1761 GCA_964451475.1 uncultured Rickettsiales bacterium | reverse complement strand
CAAGGAAACAAGCAGAAAAAGCTCTTCAGCGAAGTGAAGAAACCTTCCGTCTTGCAATGGAATATGCGCCAATAGGTATGGCCCTGGTAAGCACCAGCGGCCGCTGGCTTAATGTAAACCCTGCCCTTTGTGAATTATTGGGTTATACGGCAGAAACACTTTTGGCTAACGACTTTCAGTCAATAACCTACCCTGATGATTTGGCAAAAGACTTGAGTTATGTCCAACAAATGCTTGATGGAAGTATAAGATCCTATGAAATAGAAAAACGTTACTATCATTCAACCGGGAAAATTATCTGGGTACTTTTAAGTGTTTCAATGGTCCGCAATGCCAAAGACGAACCTGATTACTTCGTTGCTCAGATACAAGATATTACAGAACGAAAAGAAGTGGAAAGGATGAAGAATGAGTTCATATCAGTTGTAAGCCACGAACTGCGCACTCCGCTTACTGCAATCCATGGCTCTCTTGGACTTATAATAGGCGCATTATCTAAAGACATACCGGAAAAGATACAAAAGCTTCTTGAGATCTCGCGCAACAATAGCGAAAGGCTTATGATGCTAATCAATGACATACTTGATATTGATAAAATAGCTTCTGGCCAGATGCGTTTTAACATGAAAAACGAGTATATTGCCGACATTACCCAACAGGCTCTTATTAACAACGAACCTTATGCCCAGAAGTTTAGTACGGAGCTGGTTCTTGAGCCATTTGACCGTAATATCAGGGTCAGAATTGACGCTGAACGTTATGTTCAGGTAATTTCCAACCTTATATCAAATGCCGCAAAATTCTCCCGCAAAGGAGAAAAGATAATCATTTCATCACAAATAGAGGGAGGAAATATCCGGGTATCAGTACAGGATTTTGGCGCAGGTATACCTGAAGAATTCCATTCCCGTATATTTGAAAAATTCTCGCAAGCCGATTCTTCAAAAACACGAAGTAAAAGTGGAACTGGTCTTGGCCTGCATATTACAAAACAGATCGTTGAAAAAATGAACGGTTCAATAGGTTTTTATTCGGAAATAGGGAAAGGTACTACATTCTGGATAGAATTCCCGATAATCAAATAGGAAATATGAAAAAAGAACTTAAGCATATATTATGCGTTGATGATGAAGCCGATATATTGGAGGTAACAAAAATGTGCCTTGAAGTTGTTGGCGACTATAAGGTTACTACTCTAAGTAGCGGAGTCGAAGCGATCAAGCAAGTTGCTGATATTAAGCCAGACCTAATATTACTTGATGTAATGATGCCGCAGATGGATGGTCCTGCTACATTGGCTGAATTGCGCAAGAACCCTGAGCTTTATAATATACCAATAGTATTTATGACAGCGCGGATACAGAAAAAAGAAGTGGATGAGTATTACGGACAGGGAGCGATTGGCGTGATAAGCAAGCCTTTTGAACCAATGGAACTTGCTGGCCAGATCCAGCAAATATGGGACAAGATTCATGACCGATGACAGGGCCGGCATTGTCAATGCCAAGATGAATGAGCTCAGACAACGCTATAAGTCACAACTTGCTGAGCGTATGGAGCTAATTAACAATTTGATATCTTCAATCAATCAAACAAACGGTAAGAGCGATTATTTGGAGCTTAAGTCAGTAGCGCATAAGCTTGCGGGAACTGGCACAACTTTTAATTTCCCGGCCATTACCGAAACAGCACACGCACTGGAAACCTATATAGATAGCGCAATATATAATAAAGCAAAGCTGCTCTATCTTTCTGAAAAGC
>CAYVII010000274.1:0-1764 GCA_964451475.1 uncultured Rickettsiales bacterium | reverse complement strand
GGCCGAAGCCGCCGAATCATCTTTAAATTTTTTAACATGCAGGCGTGCCTGATTAAGTTCCTTGCCGTCAAAAACCGGAAAGAGCAGTGTCTGCCATGGGTTTAACGGGTTTTCGGCCATAAGGTTGCGGAAATTGGCAAAATCACCGTTCAACTTGTTTACCAGAGTGCTTCTTACCATGTCATCGAGCTGATCTAAAAACTCTGCGCCCAGCCAGCTTTCGGCGTCACCGCTTTGTACTGCATTTAAAAAGCTTACAAGTTTACCGCCAAAGTTATGGTCAGATCCAGCAAGTTTTGCGGCTTCCTGTTTATTCTCGGCCAGTGCGGTTTTAAGTGCAGGCCATTCATGTGAAAGGGTTGGAAGCTCGTTCCTGCTTTTTGCCGGCAGAGCTGTTTTAGTGAACTCGGTCATTTCCAGTTCAAGCTCTGTCCCGCGCGGGAATAAGGTTGTTTTGCCGTCAACGCGCAGCAGGCCAAGTTTGGTTTCCACCATCATTTCACCTTCACGTGTGTTGCCCACTACAAGTGCGTTCATTTGCAGGCTGCCGTTAGGTGTGGCTTTCATTGCCGGTGTAAAATTCTTTGCCCATTCTGCGGTAGGCAGGTTGTTATTTTTATTTTGCGGGCCGGCGTTTTGCTGCCTGCTGTCCTGGGCGGCGTCATCCTGTGGGGTATCGTTTGGAAAAGTACTTGTTTGCGCCGTCTGCTGGCCGTTCTGGTCATGTTTCATCCAGTCCTGGCTTTTAAGCACGTTGTTGCCTGTCCCGACCTTTTGATCCTGCTGCTCTATGTTTGAAGGTGTGGTTGCGAAGGTAACGGCATTTTGCTGTGATGAATTATTTGCGACGCCGGATATTTTTACATTGGCTTCCATGCCTGCCTTAAGCTCGGAAGGAAGTGTTTTAATAAGTTTTTGCCCGGACAGGGTGCTAAGTGCCAGCGTTGAACGTATGTTCTGCATTATTTCAGGTGAGGGGTTTATCACCATTGCCTTTAAAACAGTATTTTGCGGTGATGATAAGTTTACCTGATCTACCCTTATAGTTGTCTGTGCCGCATTTGCATTATTGGCCGCCTGCGCTGCAACGCGTGCTGCGCCATCGGGCAAAAGGTTAAGTATCCTTACAGGGATAGAATTTTGCTCATGGCCTTTTTGCGACTGGTACTGGCCTTCACCCTGCTGCGGGCGGTAAACGGGAAGTTTTCCGTCAACGCTGATTATCTGCGCGGATATATGTCCGCCGATCATATCTACTTTCATTTGCACCTGTGCGCCTTTTTGCAGGGCGATAGGAGATGAAAGTAAAAGATCGCTCCCGTTGGCCTTGATTATCAGGTTGCCGTTCTTGTCATTGCCAAGTACCTGTGCCAGCATTGTAGTGCCGATAGGAATGCGTGACTGAAGTTGTGTTACAAGGTTCTGAGCGTCAAAACCATATTGCTGCCCGGCTTGCGGCTGGGCATTATTTATTGCAGAGGGTGGTAATATTCCATCCATCAGCCTGATTTTACTACAAAAAGTATTAAGGAAGGGTTAGGAGGCAGTATTTTGCCAAAGTGCTAACCTATTATTTTGCCATAAGTTTTATGGCAAGGGTGGAAACATCGGCAGCGGCAAGGCTTTTTGAGTACTTGACCAGCATGGAAGTTTGCGTCTTGATGGTTTCTTTCACTTTAGGGTCTCGGCGGATGATAGCTGCAAGTTTAGGTGAGAATTTCAGGAAGTTCTCGCATGCATTTTTTATGTTCGCGTAGGTCTTCA
>CAYVII010000273.1:0-1772 GCA_964451475.1 uncultured Rickettsiales bacterium | reverse complement strand
CAGGCAATATACACACTAACAGTGTGAAGATGAATTTTTTCATTAAAGTGTCCCCAAGTTTTTTCGGAATTTTATATATGCGCGAATATTATGCAACCGCAATATAAGTTTTGAATAAGGAATTTGGCGGGGAATTTTAAGCGGTCAAATATAGCGTTTAATAAATCAGCTTACTAGGGTCAAAAGTAAGTGTCAGTTCATGCCATTTATTGAATTTATCCATCGGCGGCAGAATTTTTAACGGGTTGCATCTTGGGTCAAGCACTGCACGGCGGGCAGAATCTGCTGCAACCTGATAAGAATTATCCGAATTATAACGCGCTTCATCGGCAAAGCCTACGAACCTGATAGTGCCGTCACGTTCAACGTCAACATCCAGTTTTATCTGCAGGGAGCCCGCGTCACGCATACCGGCCGGAACATTCCAGCACGGAACTATCTGGCGCATGATAAGTGTTTTTATATAATCTATCTCAGCCATTGTAAGCGGTGCGTTAGGGTCAACCGCTGTGGTTGACTGGCTGTTAGGATCGGTATTTTCGGTTTCCTGACTTTCGGTCTGTTTCTGCGCTTTTTTATCATCAAGCGTCTTAAGCAAATTATCCAGCTCGCTACTATCTTGTTTTTTAGGCTCTGTTTTAGGCTCTTCCTTCGGGGTTTCTTTTGGTGTTTCCTTAGGTTTTTCCGTAGATGTTGTAGTAGGCTTTGGCTCTTCCTTAGGCTTTTCGGTCTCTTTTATTTTAGGTTCTTCCTTCTTCGGCTCTTCTTTTTTCTTTGGCGGAGTAGGGGCTTTTTCTTTTTTCGGGGCAGGTTTTACGTTTGTTCTTTCACCAATAGGCATCAGGTCAACCGTTATGGCTGTTACGTCCGTGCGTTCATCATCTTTTGAGCAGAAGCTAAGACCGCTTATGCACAGGGCAATAACTACAGCGGCATGCAGGATGATTGATCTGGTCCAGTATTGATTCATTTTCGCCTATTCAATTTCTTTTAAGTTAAAAAGCAAGATGTCTTATTCAATTATATTGTTCCGTTTCATTTATTTAGACGTCTGTTTCTTGAAAAACCTTTGGATATACAGAAAGGTTATTGAAAATTAAGCGTTTTTTACGGGTTTAATTGTTTGACGGTATTGTGCTATGCTGAGGGCAAGGTATAGGCATGTCCGAACAGGGTAACATCGATTATACTATACGTTTATGTAAAGCGGTTTTTGGCCGCTATGTGGAAGAATTTATCAAACGTGCGTGTAAAACAGATAAACTTTCAGGTGTTAAAATTGAAATTACTATAGAGCCTTTGGTCAATGAGGATATAGAAAAAGCCGAAGGTGTGCATGACAGAAAAAACAAGCAGCTTATATACTCAATCCTGGATGAGCCTTATTACTGTGAGATAGCAGTACATATTAATACAAAGAAGTTCACTATTCCCAGCATATCTAATATGGCGCATGATGCTATGCTTAAGGGAATCAATTTTGAGGTGTTGCAAACTGAGGCTGATAACAGCCATATAGTTGATGCTAGTATTGAAGCTGAAACTATAAGATCTGTGGCTGAAAAAATGCGGATAAATATCCGTGAGCTAATGGGCGCTTTGGAAGAGATAGACCATACGGGAATTAAAAATTACAAGGGCAGGGTTTTGAACCGTGCTATTTCCCGCACGTAATAATTATTTCTTACCCGTAAGCAGTGTTATTTTGGTAAAGCCGGCGGCTGAAACCTCGCCCATTACCTCGGCGAAGCGGCCGTAATCAACTTTCCTGT
>CAYVII010000272.1:0-1783 GCA_964451475.1 uncultured Rickettsiales bacterium | reverse complement strand
AACTTCCGGCAGGTTTAAAATTCACTCCGCTTGACCGCTCGCTTATTGCAGTACAGGGTCCAAAGGCCGATGCAGCACTTCGTGGCGTGTTCCCTACACTACCTGAAAAATATATGACCATGGATATTCAGGATGATATTTTCATCAGCCGCCTTGGTTACACGGGCGAGGACGGGTTTGAAATAAGCGTACCAAATGACAAAGCTGAGAATTTATGGACGCAAATACTTGAAAGCGGCGTTGTAAAACCCGTTGGCCTTGGCGCGCGTGACAGCTTACGCCTTGAAATGGGCTACCCGCTTTACGGGCATGATATCAATGACGAAACTACCCCTTTAGATGCAAGCCTTTCATGGGTTGTGGCAAAAGAAAAGAAAGCCGGCTTTAAAGCACCAAAACGCAAACGTGTTGGCATTGAGATTTTTGACAAGGCGATAGTACGTGAAGGCGCCCCGATATTTGATGATAAAGACAACAAGATAGGCGTTGTTACCAGCGGCGGTTTTTCACCAACACTTCAGCGCCCGATTGCGCAAGGCTATGTTGATATTGACTGCGCCGGGCTTGGCCATAATATAAAAATAGAGTTGCGCGGAAACAAAATCCCTGCAAAAGTCGCACCGCTATTCTTCGTAAAACCTAAAACAAAACAATAATACACAACAAATAATACAGGCAGTAATATGAGCAACATTCCTTCAGAACTTAAATACACAAAAGACCATGAATGGGTAAAACAAGACGGTGACGTTGTTACTGTTGGCATTACTGATTACGCGCAAGGCTCACTTGGTGACCTTGTATATGTTGAACTTCCGGCAGTTGGCCGCAAAGTTTCAAAAGGTGAAGCATGCGTGATTGTTGAAAGCTGCAAAGCGGCTTCAGATGTTTACGCACCGATATCGGGCGAAGTTATTGAAGTTAACAGCGCTGTTACAGGCACTCCTGAAACGATCAACCAGAAACCTTACGAAGCCGGCTGGCTTATTAAAATAAAACCTTCAAACGCTGCAGAACTTTCTGAATTGATCGATTCAAACTCTTATTCAGAGATCGCTGCATAAAAATCTGAGTTTTTCCTTGGCATAGGGGTCATTCTGTTTATATTGGACGGATGTTTGGTTTTTTAAATAAAAATCTGGCCAAAAAGCTGGGTTTGAAGTTAAAGCCCATTAGCTCTGATACTGCATTTTTATCAGCGGGTTTTCTCACATTAGGCGCAGAGGTTGAATTTCAATTACTGGACAGCGATACGCTGAACCTTACACCCCGTGCATTGGAAGTTTTACAAAAACTTTCTGCTAACAGCAAAATCAAAAAAGAGCTTTTTCTTAATATGATCGAAGCAAATACTGCGAAGCACGATAATGTGCACGGCATTATTACTGATCTTACTCAGTCTTTTTCCGATATACGTAAAGTTACCGATGAAATGGGTATAAAGCTTTCCACAACAGGCTGCCACCCGTTTTCAAAATATTCAGATTGCGTAGTTTCCCCCTCTGAAAGATATGCCGAACTTACAGACCGCAACCAATGGCTGGCTAAACGCATGACAGTTTGCGGCCTGCATGTTCATATTGGCTTCAGAAGCGGTGATGAATGCATAAACAACATGAATTTTTTACTGCGCTTTGTACCGCATTTTGTTGCACTTTCTGCCAGCTCTCCTTTTTGGCAAGGTGATGATACCGGCCTAACTTCATGCCGCCCCACAACTTATGAAGCGCTGCCAACTGCAGGAATACCATACTGGTTCAATAGCTGGGCAGAATTTGAGCAC
>CAYVII010000271.1:0-1821 GCA_964451475.1 uncultured Rickettsiales bacterium | reverse complement strand
CGAAGTTAGCGGCGGCTGCGCCGGCAATACGGTTGCAGCGATCTCTTCACTTGGCGGCAAATCTGCTTATATAGGCCGCATAAAAGACGATACTCTTGGCAAAATATTTGCGCATGACCTTAAAGGTACGGGCGTTCATTTTGAGCCTAAATTTGCTACTGACGGTCTTTCAACCGCTTCATCTTACGTGCTTGTAACGCCGGATGCAGAACGCAGCATGCTTACTTACCTTGGCGCATGTACCGAGCTTGATGAAACTTATATTGACGAAGCTTTGGTGAAAGCATCAAAAGTAACTTATATTGAAGGTTACCTTTACTATCAGGAAAAGGCAAAAGCGGCTATCCGCAAGGCTTTTGCGGCAGCTAACGAAACTTCCTTCACGCTTTCAGACCCGTTCTGCGTAGAAAATAACCGTGAGGAATTCAAAGCCCTTGCAGGCGATATCGATATCCTGTTCTGCAACGAGCCTGAGGCGCTTTCTCTTTACCAGACCACTGAAATTAAAGATGCGGTGGCTAACTTTGCAAAACTTGGCAACATAACCGTTATCACACGCGGCAGCAAAGGCGCGCTTGTGGTTAACGGTGATTTTGTGGGTGAAGTTGAGGGCGAAAAAGTTTCTAAAGTAACTGACACTACAGGCGCGGGCGACCTTTTCGCTGCGGGCTTCCTGTATGGTTACACGCAAGGAAAAACACTTGCCGAGTGCGCTCGACTTGGCAACCAGTCTGCTGCACAAATAATCCAGCAGCTTGGCGCACGCCCGCTTAAACCGTTACGTGACAGCATTGCGGCATGAGTATAAAAAAATACCTGACGCGTGAATTTTTAGTTATTTTGCTGCTTGGCTTTTCAGCGGGTTTACCGCTGGCAATGACAAGCTCTACCCTTGGTTACTGGCTGGAAGAAAGCTCTATCAGCCTTAAATCTATCGGTGCTATTGCGCTTATAGGTATTTTTTACAACATCAAGTTCCTGTGGTCACCGCTGGTGGATATTGTGAACCTCCCCATCCTTGGCAAATTGCTTGGCCGCCGCCGCAGCTGGCTGGTTACCACGCAGGCGTTTTTGATACTTGCAATTCTTGGCCTTGCAGGGACGCACCCTGAAAGCTCATTGCAAATGACTGTTTTATTCGCGCTGGCGGTTGCCTTCTTTTCAGCCACGCAGGATATTATCATTGATGCCTTCCGTATTGAAAGCTTTAAAGATGATGATCAGGCGCTGGCGGTTGCGCTTTACACTTACGGTTACCGCATAGGCATGCTTATTTCAGGCGGTGTTGCGCTTAAACTTTCTGAGTTTGTATCATGGAACGGTGTTTATGTTTTCCTTGCTGCCAGCGTTGGCCTTGGCGTTATTGCCACCCTGCTTGCGCGTGAGCCTGAATTTACCCGCAAGGCGAAGGTCAATAGTCTGGCAGAACAGGTAAAGCACGCGGTTATCAGTCCTTTTGCCGATTTCATGACACGCAAAGGCTGGATAATACTTCTTATCTTCGTGATAGTTTATAAATTCCCTGCGGCATTCCTTGGCGGCGGTATCATGAGTTCTTTCTACCTTAAAATGGGCTTTTCAAAAGACGAGATATTCGTGGCCGTAAAAATATTCGGTATGGCGGCAACAATCATTGGCTTGTTGATAGGCGGTATAGTGGCTGCCAAATGGGGTCTTGTCCGCGCCTTGTGGATAGATGCAATATTGCAGGCGGCAACTAATTTGCTTTTCATCCCCTTGGTTTACACCAGCCAGAACGTGGTACTGCTTTCTGTTGCCGTATGCGCCGAAAATATTGCCAGCGCCATGGGTAGCGTGGTT
>CAYVII010000270.1:0-1825 GCA_964451475.1 uncultured Rickettsiales bacterium | reverse complement strand
TTTTGCAACTTTTTCCGCCGTCTTTTTCTCATCGGCATTGAAGTCGCTCAAAACATGGCTATGTACCATTTCTTTAATGCCGGGGTGGGAAATGCCCATGCGCACGCGCCAGTAATTTTTGCCCATGTGCGCGTCAAGGCTTTTTATGCCGTTATGCCCGCCATCGCCGCCGCCCTGCTTGATCTTGACTTTACCAAGTTCAACATCCAGCTCATCATAAAATACATAAATATCTTCAATATCTATTTTAAAGAAGCTGGCAAGCTGCCCCGCAGGGATGCCTGAATTATTCATGAAGCTCATTGGCTTGAATAAGTGAGCACCTTCAGTTTTAGCATACAGGCCACCGAATTTTTCGGTCCAGCCTGTAGCTTTTAAATGTAGGGCAATCTCATCCAGCGCCATAAAACCAAAGTTATGGCGGTTAAGTTCGTATTTAGTACCGGGGTTGCCTAGGCCTATGAATAATTTCATGCAAATAACCTGGCAGTTGCTGGTTTGCTAAACTACTTCTTAGCTGCAGGAGCTTTAGCTGCCGCTGCCGGAGCTTTAGCCGCTGCCGCCGCAGGTGCGCCTGCCGCTGCTGCTACTGCAGGTGCGTCAGCTGTAGTTACGCTTTCAGCTTCATCAGCCTGTTTACCTACAACCGTAGCAAGAGTGAAGTTACGTTTATCTGCCGCTCTTGCGCCTTCGCCAAGTTTAACATCGTTGATGTGGATCGCAGTACCGATCTCAACGCCTGTAAGATCAACTTCGATCTTTTCAGGGATGTTTTTAGGGTTCGCGAAGATCTCAACTTCACGGCGAACAATATTAAGTACGCCACCACGCTTAAGACCCGGAGATTTAAGGTGGTTAGTATATTCAACAGGAACGAATACTTTAACAGCAGTTTTCTCAGTCACCTGAATAAGGTCAAGGTGGGCAGGGCGGTCAGTTACAGGGTGGAACTGGATATCACGTGCTACTACCTGAACTTTTTTGCCTTCAAGGTCAAATTCAAAAACTGTCTTTTTGAAGCCTTTTTTAGAAAGTGCGATATTGATCTCTTTCGCGTTGATGGCAACGTGAACAGGCGTAATACCGTTACCGTAGATAACCGCCGGAATTTTATCGGCTTTACGTGCCGCGCGAGATGAGCCTGTACCAAGAGTCTGGCGTTTTTCTGCAAATAGTTGAACTGTAGTAGTCATATAATAAGCCCTTTTTCATAATCAGCCCGTTAGTTTGGGATGATGCATTTATTATGTTGTTAATATTAATTTGGAGGGCGCTTTTTAATGCCAAAAGCCCTACCTGTCAACAAAGAATTTGCTGAAAATCAGTGATTTTTACAGAAAATGCACGGGTTTATTCAATTGCGCTTAAAAGAGCCTTATCAAGCCCGTAATATTGGGCTTTTGGCGTGAAATGGGGGCGCAGGCCTGTGCCTTTGAAGCTGCCGATAAGGTTGCCATCGGCATCTTCGCCCTCAAATTCAAACTTGAACAGGTCTTGCGTCACTATCACGTCACCTTCCATCCCAACAACTTCGGTAACGTGAGTTACGCGTCTCATACCGTCACGCATACGGTTTATCTGGATTATCAGGTTAACCGAGCCTGATATCATGTTACGTATTGCGCGTTGCGGAAGGTCAAATCCGGCCATGCATACCATGTTTTCCATACGGGTCAGTGCTTCGCGCGGGCTGTTGCTGTGGCATGTGCCCATAGAGCCGTCATGACCCGTATTCATTGCCTGGAGCAGGTCAATTGCTTCAGCGCCGCGAACCTCACCAAGTATTATGCGCTCAGGACGCATACGCAGCGCGTTCTTAACAAGG
>CAYVII010000269.1:0-1840 GCA_964451475.1 uncultured Rickettsiales bacterium | reverse complement strand
TGGTTTTTACGGCTTTTTTCTTAGCAGGTGCAGCTTTTTTATCAGTGCTTTTCTTTTTAACTGTTTTAGATTTCACCGCAGTTCTTTTTGCAGCTTTAGGCTTGGCTTTCTTCACAGGTTTCTTAGCCGCTACTTTCTTAGTCGACGCTTTTTTAACAGTTTTCTTTTTAGTATTTTTCTTCATGGTTTTTCCTTTTGTAATTGCTAAAGCCTGCGCCAGCGTATCTGCCTCAGACTTTTTTAGTTTGACGTTCTTTGATTTCTTTTTTTGGCCGTTCGTGCTTTCAAACAGAATTGTCAAGGCCAGTACAATTTGTACTGCGATGGCAATAAAATAAGCATTGCCGCCTTTGTGCTTTTGAAGGGTAAGCAGGAGTTTGTTCAACTCGCTTCTGGTCATGCATACCTTTTCTTAATAAGGCTGTACATTGCCCTTAGCGCCATTGGCTCGCCGCCAACAGGGCGCCCCGGGCGCTCACGTGTATTCCAGCACATCATATCAAAATGCACCCATGATTTTGTTTTCTTCACAAATTCTTTCAGGAACAGCGCTGCCGTAATAGCGCCTCCATTGCCAGTTTCAGGGCTGTTAACAAGGTCTGCGACTTTACTGCGTAGCAGATATTTATAGTCATCCCAGAAAGGAAGCTGCCAAAGAGGGTCTTTCTTTTCAATTGAATGGTGCATTATTTCTGCCGCCAGCTTTTCATCGTAAGTAAGGAACGCACCTATTTCTGAGCCAACTGCAGTACGTGCCGCGCCGGTAAGTGTTGCAAAGTCTATCAGCAGGTCAGGCTTTTCACTGTCTGCATCGGCTAAAGGTTCACAAAGTATCAGGCGGCCTTCAGCGTCTGTATTAGTAACTTCGACCGTTATACCGGCACGCGTTTTAATAACGTCGGAAGGGCGGTAAGCTTCGCCGCTCACGGCATTCTCAACTGTCGGGATAAGTATGCGCAGGTTAACATTGATCTTTGCCTGCATTATCATACGGCCAAGCGCCAGGGCGGTTGCCGCTCCTGCCATATCTTTTTTCATCAATAGCATACCGCTGTCCGGCTTCAGGTTAACACCGCCCGTATCAAACGTAACGCCTTTACCGATAATGGTAACTTTTGGTGCATGCTCATTACCCCAGCGTATGTCAACCAGCTTAGGCCGCTTTGCCGAGCCTTTGCCAACTGTGTAAATAGCCTCATAACCATGCTGCAAAAGTTCAGAGTCGGTATGTAAGATAGCCTGTCTTGCCTTGCATGCCTGAGCTGCCTCAAGTGCCGCATTCGCAAGCTCACGCGGGCCAAGGTCAGATGGTGGCATGTTAATAAGGTCGCGTGCAAGTTCAATATTGCCAACAATTATATCTGCTTCATGCATATTGGCATTTTTAGGCGCAACCAGACTGCAAAACTCACATTTTTCTTGTTTGTACTTATTGAAGGAATATGTTCCAAGCTCCCAGCCGCAAACAGCATCCAGCGCTTCGCTTTCAGAAAGATCGTTGGCGATCTCGTAATCACCAAGCGGAAGTTTTTTAGGTAGTGCCGCAAATGTCCAGATATTCACTCTGTCTTCAGTAATGAAAATAACTTCTTCAAGCTTGCCTTTCTGGTCACGGATAAGGAAATGGTCACCGGCGCGCTTGGTGCCGCGGCGCGTTTGCACGTAATTCTTTACGTAATCAGTCTGTTCTTTAAGTGTGTCCTCAAATTCAGATTCTTTGATTGTGTAAAGCCTGATTGGCTTCGCACTTGGTTTTTTCTTGGTGATAATCGCTCTCATGGAAGCATGGTTATGCCCCTAATATAAATTTTCAATCAATTAAACCTAAAAAGGATGAGAT
>CAYVII010000268.1:0-1841 GCA_964451475.1 uncultured Rickettsiales bacterium | reverse complement strand
GCGGCTGAAACCTCGCCCATTACCTCGGCGAAGCGGCCGTAATCAACTTTCCTGTCCCCTTTCAAATATATCAGCCTGTCAGGGTTATCTTTATGCAGGCTTGCAAGTTTTTCACCCAGGTCAGAGCGGGAAACTTTGCTGGAAGCCACATATATATTGCCTTCGCGGTCAACCGTAATTTCCAGCGGTTTAGTATCAGAGCGGGAAGGGGATGCGCTGGTTTCCGGCAGGTCAACATTTATGCCGGCGGTTATCATTGGTGCGGTAACCATGAAAATGATAAGCAGAACAAGCATTACGTCAACCATTGGGGTTACGTTTATCTCGCTCATTTTTGCGCGCTTCTTTCCGCGCTTATGGCTGGTGTTGCCCATTCCCATTAAAGAGTACCCTCATCTAACTGGCGTGAAATAAGTGCGTGGAACTCATCGGCAAAATCTTCTGTGCGTGTGGTTATTTTTTCAAGCTGGCCGGAAAATTTGTTATATGCAATAACTGCAGGTATTGCTGCAACAAGACCGATTGCAGTTGCAAAAAGCGCTTCGGCAATACCGGGAGCTACTGTTGCAAGAGAGATGTTCTTTTGTGCGGCGATAGATGTGAATGAGTGCATGATACCCCAAACAGTACCGAAAAGGCCAACGAAAGGGGCAGTTGAACCAACAGTTGCCAGAAAGCCAAGGCGGTCTTCAAGGTCATCCAGTGCGCGGTTCTTTGCAACCTGCATTATACGGGCAACGCGTTCTTTTAAACCCTGTTTTGACTGTTCGTTAGTTGTTACGCCTGTGCGGTTGATCTCTTCCATTGCATTCATGAAGATTGATGAAAGAGGGTGCAGGTTTTTTGCTTTTTTGTATTTTTCAAAAAGCTGGTCAAGCGGTGTGCCGCTCCAGAAGTTTGCTTCAAACCTGTCTGACTTGTAACTAACAGATTTGAACTTGTTCCATTTTTCAAAAATAATCACCCAGCTCATTACCGAGGATGCAATAAGGCCGATTATAACAAGCTGTACTATGCTGCCGGCGTTCCAGAACAGACTCCACATTGACATATCTGCAAGTGCATGTGCGCCATCAAGGCCTGCACTTGTTACTGCTTCGGTTGGTGCTGCTGCTGTTTCGTCCATATTAATTTACCAATTTAGATTTTATATCAGTGGGTACGCTTACTGGCTTAATATCATTTCTGCTGACAGTTACCAGAACAACTTTCATTAGAGTGATTTTTTTCCCGTCTTTATAGAAATCCTGCGACAGTGTGATTGAGGCCCGTCCTATGTTCTGAAGCGATGTTTCAACCTCCAGTATGTCATCAAGCCTGCCCGGAGACAGATATTCTATTTCAAGATTACGGACAACAAAGACCACCTCCAGTTCTGACTGGTTAAAGCCTACATGGCGGAGCCATTCTGTTCGGGCGCGCTCGGCAAAACGTAAATAGCTGGCATGGTAAACAACCCCACCGGCGTCTGTATCTTCGTAATAAATACGGAATTTTATCTTATGTGACATGGTTTTTGAATAAGGGAAAAACAGCAGGGAAGCAATTGACTAATAGTTAAAATTTCTTTATAAAAAAGTTGTTTTTGCCTATATCTTTCTGATAATGGCCTAAATACTAAACTCAACCCGCCCCGCTGGAAAGGGGGGCAAATACAAAATGAAACGTAAAAAGGCATATTGGGGTTTTTCCCTGATTGAAATGCTGGTGGTGTTGACGGTTATCGGGATACTAGCTGCTATAGCCATCCCCGTGATCAATGGCGACGGAGCGGAGGAAAGGCTCATGAAAAACTTGCAAGCCTGCATAAAGATAACCCTGACAGGCTGATATATTTGAAA
>CAYVII010000267.1:0-1854 GCA_964451475.1 uncultured Rickettsiales bacterium | reverse complement strand
GCGCCAGCATAACGCGCCCCGTTTTTGAACCTAAACTAAGCGAGCTTCCGACTGCACCTATCATTACAAAAGTAGGTGTCGCTATCAAAAGTGCAACCGCAACTTCTGCTGATTCTTTTAGCGTAAGCCCAAACAAATGGCCGGCTATGGGAGTAAGTACTATCATTGGCCCGCAAAAAGCAGCCCAGTTCGCAAACATCTTTGCCAGCACAATTATTTCAATTGAATAGGGCAGTAATTTGTACTGGTTAAGTGTACCGTCATTAAAATCGGGTTCAAATATGCGCGGTATGCCCAGCATGACAGAAAATATTGCTGCCACCCATATAATGCCAATGCCCACTTCACGCAGGAATTCCGGCTCCGGCCCAACGCCGAAGGGGAATAATATCATGCATAAAAAGAAAAAGACCATGGCATTGAAAATATCGGTCTTGCGGCGGTAATACAGCCTTATCTCATGCAGAAAAATGATCTTAAAAAGTAGGAGCATCCTAATTGGTTATAACTGCATTGGTTATACTGTCCAGACACTATTTCCTAAGATTCACGTAAAAAGCGCCCGCGCCGCCATGCCTTGGTTCGGCATTTGTGCATGATGATATTAGCGGTGCCAGATAATCTGCCTCGCACCATTTGGGGAATTCTTCGCGTATTTTTCCCGGTTTCCCTTTGCCGGTGATCACAAGAAGTTTTCGCATATCATCCATCGCCGCAATATAAATGAACTCTAAAAATTTCTTGTGCGCCCGCTCAAGCGTAAGCCCGTGCAGGTCAAGTTTTGCATCTATTAAATTTGTCCGCACCTTTGGTTTTTCAGGGAGTTTTTCTTTTTTTACATGCGCAAGATCACGGAAACCTTCCTTTACGGCTTCCTGCCATGTTTTGATTTCATCGTCTGTAAGCTTGCGTGTCATGGATTAATGATATAAACCAATACGCAACAACCAACAATAGCCAACCAATAAGAGCAAAGACCTATGCCTGTGATGTCAGATAAATGGATTCGTGAACAAGCTAAAACAAACGGTATGATTGAACCGTTCGTGGAAAGCCTGAAGCGCGAGGGAACAATTTCATATGGCCTTTCATCATATGGTTACGATGCGCGCGTTGCCGATGAATTTAAGATATTCACCAACATCGACTCTGCGGTTGTTGACCCTAAAGATTTTCAGGCGCACGGTTTTGTGGATCGTAAAACCGATGTTTGCATCATTCCGCCAAACTCGTTCGTACTTGCGCGCACGGTAGAATATTTCCGCATCCCGCGTGATACTCTGGTTATTTGTCTTGGCAAATCTACTTATGCGCGTTGTGGTATCATTGTTAACGTAACTCCGCTTGAACCTGAATGGGAAGGCCATGTTACGCTGGAATTTTCTAACACAACTCCGCTTCCCGCAAAAATTTATGCGAATGAGGGCGCATGCCAGTTCCTGTTCCTTCAGGCAAATGAGCAGTGCGAGACTTCCTACAAAGATCGCGCCGGCAAATATATGGGCCAGAAAGGCGTAACTTTGCCAAAAGTTGAAGGCGTTCTTAAAAGCCTTAAAAATTAAGCATACAAACGTGGTCTTTATTAATCGGCAATTGCCTTAAAGCCTTTCTGCGGACTTTAGGGACAAAAAAAGTCACATGAGCTGCCCTATATAAAACAGCAACTTGTAAAAAATAAGGGTTTTTTGCTATTTTCTTGAAAAGTAATTATTGACATTTCCCTCTAAACGTTAATATTCGCCTTGATTTTTCGTGAAATCTTGTGTATGCGGGTATGGTGAAATTGGCAGACACGCCAGATTTAGGTTCTGGTGCTTCACGGCGTGGGGGTTCAAGTCCCTCTACCCGCACCAG
>CAYVII010000266.1:0-1855 GCA_964451475.1 uncultured Rickettsiales bacterium | reverse complement strand
GTGCGTATTTATCAGAACAACATCATTAGTAAAAAATGTTTTGATAGAAAGTGATGCCAGATAAGGTTCGCTAAGCTCATTAGGTAAAAAATATTCCGGCATTGCGCCGCTTAATATTGCTTTGTCATTTTCGCAAAGCGCAAGGCTTTCAATGAGTGTTTCATCCCAGCCCGGTTCATAACGGCAATGTGGTTCCGAGATAAAAACGTAATCTTCATCACGCAGTAATTTTGATGCCTGGACACGCCCCCAGTTTGCTCCGCGGGATTCATGATGGTCAAACTCGACTATCCTTACCTGTTCAGGGTAAGGATAGGGAACCTGAAAGCATTCTGCGTCTGTTCCGTTCTTTCTGTCATACTGCCACGCAAGGCCAACAAACACGCGTTCGGGGTGCGTGGCTTTTTCAAACAGGTCTTTTACCGTCCACTGGCATTCGCGGTCACGGTAGCTTGCAATTTGTACAAATATGGTGGGCTTGTTATTAGCCATGCCACAAAGTTAGAAGTAATTGATTAATAAGCAGTTAATCCTACTTAAGCGCTTGTTTAACCTGAGCTGCAAGATTTTCGGCCGTAATGCCGAATTCCCTGTAAAGCGTCTGGTAAGGGGCGGAAGCGCCAAAACTACTCATGCCTACAAATACGCCGTCACGGCCCAAATACTTATCCCAGCACTGGCGTATGCCGGCTTCAATAACAGCAACAAGGCCGTTGCCAAGTACGCTGTTTTTATAAGCTGCATCCTGCTGTTCAAACAATTCCATTGAAGGCATTGAAACAACATTTACCGCAATGCCTGCAGCTTCAAGGTGTTTTTGCGCTTCAACTGCAATGCTTACTTCCGAGCCGGTTGCAATAATAGTTGCTTTAGAGTTTTTCTTTTCAGAGATTATGTAACCGCCACGTGCTGATTTATTTTCAGAATAATCTGCACGAAGTGTAGGCACGTTTTGGCGTGTAAGAGAAATTACTGAAGGAGTTCCCTCTGCCTGCAATGCAATTTCCCAGCACTCTGCAACTTCAATTTCATCTGCCGGACGAAGCACTAAAAGGTTTGGAATTGCACGAAGCGCAGCTAAATGTTCAACCGGCTGGTGCGTTGGACCGTCTTCACCAAGGCCAATTGAGTCATGCGTTCCGACAAACACGTTACGTACACCCATAAGCGCAGCTAAGCGGATTGCAGGACGTGCATAATCAGAGAACACAAGGAATGTTCCACCATAAGGAATGAAGCCGCCATGCAGTGAAATACCATTCATAACAGCCTGCATTGCATGTTCGCGTACGCCGTAGTGAATGTAACGTCCGCTGAAATCTGTAGGTGTAACTGAGTTTAAGTGTTTTGTTTTTGTGCCGACTGAACCTGTAAGGTCGGCTGAGCCGCCAAGAAGTTCTGGCAATGCTTCAGTCAGGGTTTCAAGAACCTTAAGTGAAGAATTACGCGTTGCCATGTTCGGTTTTTTCTCGGCAAATTCTTTTTTTAGATCTTCAAGAAGTCCCGAAAGATTTGGCAGTTCGCCGTTTACGGTGCGCTCAAATTCTGTGCGTCCAACTTTATCCATGCCTGCAAGTTTCTTTTCCCATTTCTGGAATTCTGCGTTACCGCGCGCGCCGATGCGGCGCCATTCGTCCAGAATGTCCTGCGGAATAACAAACGGCTCATGCGGCCATTTTATTGCAACGCGTGTTGCCAGGATTTCTTCTGCGCCAAGCGGTGAGCCGTGGCAGTCTTTTGTACCCTGTTTGTTTGGTGAACCGCAGCCGATCTTTGTTTTGCACGCGATCATTACAGGTTTTTCCTGCTGCTTCGCCCATGCTAATGCTTCAATTATTGCATAAGCGTCATGGCC
>CAYVII010000265.1:0-1865 GCA_964451475.1 uncultured Rickettsiales bacterium | reverse complement strand
ACTTTCACGCGGTGTCGGCATATGGGACAAGAACGGCAAGATCAAGCGCCTGATGGGCTCACATACAGATATCACCGAGCAGAAAGATCGTGAAGAAGAGCTGAAGCAGCTAAACACAGATCTGGAGGGCTTTACCTATCTGGCATCACATGATTTGCGCTCACCGCTTGTAAATTTAAAAGGTTTTGCCGGAGAGATAAAATATGTTTTGAAAGAGGCCGAACCGATAATACAGAAAGCAAAAGCAAAGCTGGAGAACGAAGAAAAAGAAAAGTTTGAAGCAACTTTTGAGCACGAAATACCGGAAGCGCTTGGCTATATTTCAACCGCTGTTGAGAAAATGGATAAGCTTACATCTGCCATACTTGACCTTTCAAAAATTGGTAAGCGTGAATTCAAGTTTGTTAAAATAGACACTGCAGACATAGTAAAACGCAGTGTTGACGCGCTTAAGTTTGAAATAGATAAAAAGAATATAACCGTAGATATCAGGAATTTGCCGGTAATAAAATCTGACCCCGTGGCAATTGAACAGGTATTTGGCAACATAATTGACAATGCCGTCAAATACATGGTTCCCGAACGCGCTGGCAAGATAAGCATTGATTCGTTCAATGCCGGTTACTACACTATTTTCACCATACAGGATAACGGACGCGGCATTGCGGCAACTGATCATAAGCGCGTCTTTGATTTTTTCCGCCGTGCGGCAAACAGCTCGGACGTAAGAGGTAGCGGCATGGGCATGGCTTTTGTAAAAGCCACGGTGCGCAAACTTGGTGGCAATATATGGTTCGAATCACAACTGGGTGAAGGAACCTGTTTTTATTTTAGTATACCCAAAAAAGCTGGTAAGGAGGCTTAAATCAAATGTCTGTAATTAGTGAACACGTAACTATTGTAATGGTTGAAGATGACGACGGCCACGCAAAACTGATTGAAAAAAACCTGCGCCGCGCAGGTATTTCCAACAACATAACTCATTTGAATACCGGCCTTAAGGCGGTTGAATACCTGTTTGATAATGAAGACCGCAAAGACCAGCAGATGCTTATTCTGCTTGACCTTAACCTGCCTGAAGTTGACGGCTACGAGATTCTGGAGCGCCTGAAAAAAGACGATAACACCAAGAACCTTCCGGTAATTGTACTTACAACTACCGATAACCCCAAAGAAATAAACCGCTGCTATGACCTTGGCTGTAACGTTTATATCACCAAACCGGTTGAATATGAAAGCTTCTCGGCCGCCATACAGAAATTTGGCATGATGCTTTCAGTAGTAAGGTTTCCAAACCATAAGTAAGGCCGTCTATGTACAGCTCTTTCCTGAAAAAAATACTTTATGTCGAAGATGACCACGCACTTGCAAGGTTGCTGCAAAAGCGTATGGAACGCGCGGGTTTTGATATAACCATCATATCCAGCGCCGAAGAAGCCGAACAGGAAATAAAAAACAATGAATATCACCTGATACTGCTGGATTACAACCTGCCAGGCATTACAGGAATAGAGTTCCTTGAAAAGCTGAAGCCTTTGAAAAATTGCCCACCGGTAATTATCCTTACTGCCGGCGGTGATGAGAAAGTTGCCCTAACCGCGCTTGAAAAAGGCGCGGCCGACTATGCCGTAAAAGATACCAGCCAAATATATTTAGACCTGCTACCTGCCATAATGCAGGCCGCCTACACCAAATATCGCCTTGCGCAGGAAAATATAAAGCAGCGTAAAGAACTTGAGCTGGCAAAAGAAAAAGCTGAAAGCGCAAGCCTTGCAAAATCAGAATTCCTGGCAACTATGAGCCACGAGATACGCACCCCTCTGAACGTGATAATAGGCCTTTCAAGCCTTATGCAAAACACCAAA
>CAYVII010000264.1:0-1874 GCA_964451475.1 uncultured Rickettsiales bacterium | reverse complement strand
TTCACTTCCGTAAGAATAATCTTCAAATTCACCATGCAGCGGCAATAGCGCAATATCATTGCCTTTCTGCACTTTTACAAAGAATATATCCTGTACCCTGTCCCACGTATTTATGGTCTCAAGTTTAGGGTCAAGCTCATCAATACCTTTAAGGACGGCAACGCCGTTAGCATCGGTAGTTGTTGATGCCAGCGCAGTTCCGCCGTTTAGTTCTGATATTTTATCTTTGTAAATTGTAACGCTTGCATTATCTACCAGCTTGCCGGTTGCAAATTCAGTTACCCATATAAAGCTGTTGAAATGGCCTATTTTTGCATGCACCTGATATGGCGTTACCTGCGCAAATAATTCACGACCCGTATTTACATATGGCGCAGTTGAAAGCTTACCGAATATTGCACCGCTATTGCCGCCAAGCATCTTCCTTACATCGAACGGAACGGCAAACTGGATGTTACGTACATTCGCAGGCAAAGCAATATCATGCTTCTGCCCTTTAGCTGCACCGTTTGCGGTCAGCTTGCTATATTCCAAATATGCGCTGTCGATATTCTGCACATAAAGCGGCACTTCACTATCAATGCCTTTTTCCAAAACCGCAGGGTCATTGGTAATGACAAAATTTGGCGTGCGGTTATCTGTCATGAATTCAAGCTGAGCGCCATCCATCATTGAGCGGCCAAACAGGTCTTGCACCCCTGTTTTAGGCTGGCTTGAAAATATTGATTTTATGAAGCGCCATAGCTTTTCAAAAAAATTATATTCAGGCTCTTCTATTACTATTTTATATTTTGCAGCCGCCTGTAAATCAGGCAACCATACGTTATAGGTAGTTTCAGCCCTGTACTGTGTACGCAGTTTATATTCGTTATCGCTATCTTCCTCTTCTGCATTTTCGGCATTTTTACTTTCCCATAAATTTTTGCCTTTCTCATTCAGTATCTTTACGTTCGCTTTTATCTGCCTGTCACTTACAGGGCTTGAGAACATAATAGTTACGCTACCCAGCGGGTTACAAAGCTGCTCGGCCTTCTGGCCGGGCCTGACCAGAACTTCACCGCCCTGATTGGTTGAACATTTAAGACCAAGGAAATTAAATTCAGGATGCGTACGGAAATTCGCAAGGTCACGGTCAGAATTTCCTTTGGCACTGCCCTCAATACCCTGAAGGCCAGGCCTTACTTTTACAACAGATTCGGCATCTGAAGGCATATCATCATCACTTTCAACCACCCATAATTCACGGCCTTTCTTACCGTTCTTTTCTACCGGCTTCTGCTTAGGGTCATAAGGTTTTGCAGTAACAGAATATTGCTTTCCGCTATTCACATCCTGCAAATAGATAGCATCTTCAACCGATGCTTTTGTTACATTCTGGTTAAAACCAATACGGAAAGAAGGCGCGGTCGGTGATTTCCAGATATCAAAATACACATATGAAACATCAGGCAGCTTTGTAGTGAAGCTATGTTCATAGTTCTGCGCTATGGTAGTACCGTCTTCAGCTCTAATGCCCGGCTTTACTTTAACATCATATTTTGTTGCAAGCTGCAAAGTATCTTTTTCAGAAAGGTTGCAGCTAAGTGATGATGTATTCAGCCAGCGCCATTCACAATTCACTTTCGGCGTTATCTCTACAGGTATCTCAGAGCTTTTACGCTCCATAATACCAACAGGCACAACAGGTCGGTTGAACTCAATAACAATCTGGTTGCCGACTTCAGCATCAACCCCTTCAGGCGTTATGCGCAGTATCTCTAAATTTTTTGGCTGGTTAAAATCAGCCGAATCAAATGCAGCATGCGCGTTACCGATAAATAAAAGAGAAAGCAAAATTGAAATTTTTTTCTTCATACCGGCAACCTGTTTTGTGA
>CAYVII010000263.1:0-1905 GCA_964451475.1 uncultured Rickettsiales bacterium | reverse complement strand
CATCCTAGTTACCGCGGGGTTTTCTTTTTGATTTCTTGTAACTAAATGCTATATTGCGGTTCTATGAAAAAAATCTCCGCCCTGGTTTTGGTAGCTGCTCTAGTGCTAAGTGCATGTGCGCGCAATATGTCATCTAACTCATATAAAAGCTCAGATTCATCTGGCAAAGTGGTTGAGGGCGTTATTGTTAACGCAAGGCCCGTGCAGATAAATGAATCGGAAAGCCTTGGCGATAATGCCATGGGCGGCCTTGCCGGCGGTGTAGCGGGCGGTGTTGCCGGTAACGCAATTGGCGGCGGTAGCGGAAAGAATATCGCAACTGTTGGCGGTGTTATTGCAGGCGCGCTTATCGGCGCGGCGATCCAGAGCGAGCTTAGCAATTCTGAAGGTATGGAATATATCGTGAAGATCGGCGGCAATAATCAGGCAAAAGCGCCGGCTAAAAAAACAAAACAGGTTAAGGTTGGCACTGAAGAAGTTAGCGATTCTATCAAAGACTCTATCCAGACAAATATGAAGAGCGAAATGGTCTCTGTTATTCAGCAGGATGAAGTTCCGCTGCAAAAAGGCCAGCGTGTTTATGTTATCTACACTGACGGCCGTCCGCGCATAACTGCGGCTGACTAAGCGTTAGCACTATATTAAAAAAGCCTGCCCTTATCCTCTTGGGTGGGCTTTTTTATAGCCTTCGGTCAGGCGTTTGCTATCTATATGCGTGTAGCGTTCCGTGGTGGCCAAACTTGCATGGCCAAGTAGTTCCTGTATTGAGCGCAGGTCTGCGCCTTCTGCCAGTAAGTGGGTTGCAAAGCTGTGGCGCAGCGCGTGCGGTGTTGCGTAGTCAGGCAGGCCAAGAATGCCACGGTAGCTGCGTAATTTTTTTTGTACAATTTCAGCGCGCAGGCGTTTACCTTTACTGCCATAGAACAAAGCCTCTCCGTTATAAGGGCAGGCGGCTTTATATGCTTTTATTGCGGCGCGTACTTCAGGCAAAACGGGAACTAGCCTTTCCTTGTTGCCTTTACCTATTATTTTTATCACTTCCGCATCATCAACATCAGTATAATTCAAATTCAGTGCTTCGCTTATACGCAGGCCGCCGCCGTAAAGAAGGGTTATAACTGCTTTATCGCGCAGATGTTCCCACTCGGCTTCGCCTTCTTCTATCGCGCTCATTACATGCTCAACAGAAAGCGCGCGCGGAAGTTTTTTGCCGCGGCCGCCAACCTTGATAGCGCCTATTGCATCATTTTTAGGGTGGCCGTTCTTTTCCAGATATTTATAAAAACTGCGTATGCTGCTGATGGCGCGGGCGTTGGATGACTGGTCAAAGCCCGCATTTTTACGGTTTGCCAGCCATGCGCGGAAGTCTTTTACCTCTAGCTTCCCAAGGGTTGCTATTCCTGCCTCTTCTTCATGGTATGTTCTTAAGAAATCAAGGAATTTGCGCAGGTCAGTGCCATAGCTTTCGGCTGTTTTGGCAGAGTAATTGCGTTGGCCAAGAAGCCAGTTTTGCCAACCTAAAAAATACTCTGAAAGCTGCATAAATCAATGATATCAGGCATTACGGCCGATGCAAAATATAGGTGGTTGTGCCTGTTTTTGAACGCAGTTTTTTGTTGCATTGTGTGGTTAATATTTATTAATATGCGTGCCGTCTTGCTTTTTAATTATGGATTTTACCAACAACAATCCATGGAAGCTAGAGCTTACAGTAAAAAAAGCTGTGAGTAAGAGTCAGTGACGCAAGTCACTTATAACCCAACATAATGACTAAAAAAGTTAAGGAAAAAGGCAAAGGTAAAGGTCAGGGAAAATTTCAGGGAAAAAGAAAAGTCCGGAGAGGGCGACACCCGCATGGGCCAGCCAAAGGAGTTAAACGTGTTTTCATCCAGGGGGAAGGCATCC
>CAYVII010000262.1:0-1907 GCA_964451475.1 uncultured Rickettsiales bacterium | reverse complement strand
GAAAATGACAGGCATAACCGCTAATACCGGCACAATGCCGAATACCAGTAAAAGTAATATCAGCTTCTTCTGAATATTAAGACGGATGTTAGAAAGTTTCATATTTGCTCCCGATTAGTTTTTTCTGAAATATGAATTGCAATGCGTGTGCCAGCCTATTTTTACTTACAATTCAACAGGTAGACGCGTCCGGCAATGCGGATTTTTCAGATTAATTATCAAAAGGAGAATTATTTTGGGGAAGTGAACATAAAAAAACCGCCTGGGCTAAAGGCGGTTTTTTTTAGAATCAGGATTTTGTTTTATTCTTTATGATACTCAAACTTATTTTTTATAAGTTTGTTCTCAGTTTCAATTTTTTCATTGCCGGATGCCGGTTCAAGATCCGCCAGTTTTTTCTGCAAGTCCTTAATTTGCTGGTCTTGCGCGGCTATTACTTTTTTAAGCTCTGCCGGGTCATTAGTTTGAGGGACTTCTGCATGTGCAGCATTTGCTGCTAAAAGCGAAATTGCCAAGGCTAGTTTTTTCATTTCATACTCCTAAAAATTATCCCGATAAGGAGTAGAATTTATAACACCAGCCCAGGCAAAGTCAAGGGAATCAGCAGCTCTTAGAAGGCATGGTTGATTGTGAACAGGAACTTGCCGTCACAATTTACGCCGCATGAACCAGAGTCAATATCATTAGCCACATATTCAGCCGTAAGGTCAACTTCCTTAAATGTATAAGTTATGCCAATGCCGTAATCATTATAATCAGGCAAGCCGTAATTAGCATTATTTTCAATATATTGATGGCCGCCGCGCAGGGTCATTTTCCAGTCTTCGGCAAACTTATAGTCTGCTGCCAGTTTAACATAAACCGCCTGGCCTGAATTTGCAGCATTATCCGGCGAGTAATTTACAGCCGCACGCAAATATACCGGGTCAAGGTCATAACCAATATTCGCCTGTAGTTCATAATAATCATAATTAAGGCTGCTGTCAGCGCCGGGATATTTATAGAAAACCAAACCAGTATCCAGGGCAAAGTTACCATCTGTGTAACCAACGCCGGTCAGGAAATCCAGCTCAATATTAGCATCATTAAATTCTACGTTAGAGCCCCATATACCAGCATAAACACTAAAATTATCATCCAGCGGGATAGTATATGTAAACCCACCCTGCACCGCCGGGTTTTCGTCTGTCTGCGTAAGTCCGCGCCACATGTAATCACTGGTAAAAGCAACGCTGCCGCTGAATTTGCCGGGAATAGAATCAGCGAATGATTTTTCCTCTTCCGCAAAAGCAGGTAATGCAATCGCAGTTAGAATAGTTGTCAGGGCTAAAATAGTTTTCATTATGCTGCTCCTTCAGAAATTGCATTTTCAGTACTGAACAACTTTTCAATTGCCAATAGCACTACCATGCGGTTGTTGGTTGAAATTAATCCGTTTATGAATTCACCCCGCCCTTCAGAATCACTGTCAGGTGCTGGTTTTACTTCATTCTGGGAAATGGTCAGGATATCAGAAACTGAATCAACAAGCAGGCCGATATTGCGGCCGTTCACCGCAAGAATAATTACCACATTCTTGATGCTTGCTTTTGTAAGCTGATGCGTAAAACGCGCACGCAGGTCAAAAATAGGAACAATCAAACCGCGCAAATTCATGACTCCGCGCATAAATTCCGGCGAGTTGGGAAGGCGCGTTGCCTCTGTCCAGCCTTTTATTTCGCGCACAGACATTATATCTACGCCATATTCTTCGCCTTCAACAGTAAATGTCAGGAACTGTTTGCTTTCGTCTGCTCCTTTATTTTCCCTAGTTTTATCAAAATTATCCGCCATAAATCCTCCGTTATGCTACCAGTTCCAAGTGTTTTTTATTTTTGCCTGTGCTTTGGCAAACCCGTTTAAGCTCG
>CAYVII010000261.1:0-1919 GCA_964451475.1 uncultured Rickettsiales bacterium | reverse complement strand
TGCCCATTTAATGAAATCCGAAACTATCAGGAAATAGCCGGGGAATTGCATTTTGCAAATTACATCCAACTCAAAATTCAGGCGTTCAAAATATTCCTCTCGCGTGACTGCCAGCTGGAAACCGGCTTTACCAAGACGCAGTTCCAAACCTTCTGCCGCCTGAAAGCGCAGCTCTTCCTCATCCGTGCGATCGGTCGGGAATTTGGGAAGCATCGGTTTGCGTTCATTTGCCTTAACGCTGCAGCGTTTTGCAAAATGCACCGTGTTCTGAACCGCTTCAGGAATATCTTTGAACAGCGCAAGCATTTCTTTTTCTGACTTGAAGTAGAATTCATCATTCAGCTTCTTGCGGTTCTCATCTGCAATCACCTTACCTGCGGCTATGCATAAAAGCGCATCATGCGCGCGGAACATATCCTTGGTTGCGTAAAAGCAGTTATTGGTTGCTATAAGCGGGATATCCTGTGAATGCGCTATTGCAATCAGATCCGCTTCTACCTTTTGTTCTTCGGGCAGGCCATGGCGGTTAAGTTCAATATAAACCCTGTCACCGAAAATACCTTTTAGGCGCCGTGCAAATTCAACTGCTTTTGGTTTTTCACCACGGGCAATAAGCTTTGCCAGCTCACCTTCAACGCCTGCGGTAAGGCACATAAGACCGGCAGACATTTTTTCAATTTCAACCAGATCAAGGCTGGCATCGTGCGGGGAAGAGGAATTTAAAAATGACTGGCTAACCAGTTTGAGCAGGTTGGCGAAGCCTTCATCATTCTTTGCATAAAGAACCAGCTTACTCCCTTCGGCCATTACCTCTACGCCGATTATTGGCTGAATGCCTTTATAACCTGCGGCTTTTGAAAACTCAATTATACCAAACAAATTGCCGCTATCTGTCATAGCAACGGCAGGCATATTATTTTTTAGCGCCAGCTCTGCAAGTTCACCTACGCGTATTGCCCCTTCCGAAAGGGAAAACTGCGTATGTGAACGAAGATGTATGAATTGTGGCTGCGGCATTACCCTTTAGTTTTACTATGCTAAAAGCAATAGTCAAAGCGGTAATTTACTTTTGGCGCCAGCCAAATTCTGCCTGTAACCTTTGTTCCAGAGCATCTGTCATAAATTTTGGCATTATAGCAGGTGATATGCCAAAGCCTTCCTTCCTAAGCCCTTCAGCCACGTAGTTAAAAGCAACCAGCCTTGAATATTTTTCCGGAAAAGAAATATCCCCCCTGTCTACTATGGACATCAGTTGTTTTAATATAAGAGCTTCTGTTTTTTCAGACGGCTCCCTTGGCTGACCACGAATTGGCCTGATATCATTATAGTGATCTGCAAGTATATCTGTCGCTGATTTTACATATTCATGCGCCCAAAGACGGAAGTCATGCCCTGCGTGGCCTCTGGCCATATGATTAAGAGTATTATTACTTAATATATGCTGGCCGTATGAATAACATTTAACTTCAAATTTTGCTCTTTTAAGGCCGCCGCCAAGAACCATACCGCTACATACAGTATTGATGTACGATTTATCTTTAAGGCCGCATTTTAATATTTCTTCTGCCAGTTTAGCTATTTCATCTGCCGGAGGTATATTGCCTGATACGATTATTTTTCCCTTTGGATGCAAAGACATTAAATAACGGCCAAAATCAGTAGTGATATCTACCTTATTATGAATTTTCGGGTCAAAGGCTTCAGCATCAATCGGGCGGAGAGCTGCTTTTAACTGCATGATACTCTCTATTTCCAGCGCAAAGCGCATTATCTCTAGTTCCTTAGACATTCACAAATTGTAGCCAAACAACCTTAACATTCGGTAATTAGACCTATATTCAAATGCTTATTACCAATATTACTTGCCCATTGATAAGCGGCCCATATAGTTAATGCATATGCAAAAGAACCGCTTAGAA
>CAYVII010000260.1:0-1934 GCA_964451475.1 uncultured Rickettsiales bacterium | reverse complement strand
AAGACCCAATGCAAAAAATTGGCCGCCCTCGTCAGCTTTACACAGGTTACAAACAACGTGAATTTGTTGAATTGAATAAGCGTAAGTAACCTAGAAACAGCCACTTACAGTTTATTTTGCAAAAAGATTGCTTTCTGTTAATATGACCGCTTGTTGTAATAAACAAGAGGTTATTATGAGTGGTAAAGTGCATGCCTATGCGGCTTCAGAGAAATACGCCATGGAATTCAGGCCAGGTGAGAATGGCTCGCTTTCTGTGTTTATATGCCCTAGAGATGTAAAGCTGGATGAGGCAGGTAATGTGACTTTATACAGGCAAATAAATGGAAAAGACCCTTTATCCAAACGTGTGGCGGCGGATAGTAACGGCTATATAGCAGTTATAGGGCAAGTTCTAAATGTAAGGAATGTATCTGATGGGGTAGGTTTTTTATTCGAATATTTGAATAGCAGGGGTTGTAGTTTTACTAAATCTGATAGTCAGCATATAGCAACGCAATTAAGTATGGATACTTCTGCCCTTGCAGAGCATTTGCGTCATGAAGAGCAAAAATATCTGCCACCAAAAGCAAGGCCGTCATTGACCGCGCCGGGAGTAAGAGGTGGCATGCAGCAGGCTGAAGCCTACGGTTTTAAGCCGCAGGATCAAAGACCTAGCCCACATCAAGAACGCAGGTCGTGGTATAGGCCGGGTAGAAGATATGGCGAACCTGAAGGTGGGAATCAAGGAAGAGGTTAGTAAAACCAGATTTTTCTTCCAAAATCCCTAGTTTTGTAGTATGCAATTGCCCTAAGGCATATGAGCAATTACGAAACTATTCTGGCGGCTCGTTTAGAAGAGCTGAAAATTAACGGAAATTACAGAGAATTCCGTGACTTGGAGCGTATTAAAGGTCGCTTCCCCTATGCCTATGACCACAAACTTGGAAAAGAAGTTACCGTATGGTGCAGCAATGACTATATGGGCATGGGACAACATCCTGTAGTAGTAAACGCTATGCACAACGCCATTGATAATATGGGGGCAGGGGCAGGCGGCACACGAAATATTTCTGGCACGAACCACGCAATAGTAATGCTGGAAAAAGAACTGGCTGACCTGCACGGCAAAGACGCGGCTTTATGTTTCAACTCAGGCTATCTTGCTAACGAAACTGCAATTTCAACTCTTGCAAAAGCATTCCCCAACGCGGTGATATTTTCAGATGAAAGCAACCATGCTTCAATGATCCACGGTACGCTTACAAGCCGCGTTGAAAAAGTAATATATAAACATTGCGACGCTAAAGACCTTGAGGAAAAACTGAAAGCTTACCCTGTATCGCGTCCTAAAATTATTATCTTTGAATCAGTTTATTCAATGGATGGTGATTTCTCGCCGATAGAGCGCATAGTCGGTCTTGCAAAAAGATATAACGCTATCACTTATTTAGATGAAGTTCACGCAGTTGGCATTTACGGCAAACGCGGCGGCGGCGTGGCTGAAGAACTTGGGGTGATGGAACATATAGATATCATCCAGGCAACGCTTGCAAAAGCATATGGCCTTATTGGCGGCTATATTGCGGGCAATAAAACTTATGTTGATTACATCCGCAGCTTTGCACCCGGCTTTATTTTTACAACTGCACTTCCACCGGCAATTGCAGCAGGCGCGCAGGCTTCGGTCAAAATCTTGAAAGAGGGTGAGATGCTTCGCCGCGCTTACAAAGAAAAAATAAACACGTTCAAACGTAAACTTAAATTCTATGGCGTGCCGGTGCTGCACACGCGCTCACACATTATCCCGGTAATGGTCGGTTGCCCGATACGTGCGAAAGAGATTTGTAACAACTTGCTTGAAAATCACGGCATTTATATTCAGGCAATCAATCACCCTACAGTTCCGAAAGGCACTGAGCGCCTGCGTATTACAATGACGCCGTTCCATACGG
>CAYVII010000259.1:1143-1948 GCA_964451475.1 uncultured Rickettsiales bacterium | reverse complement strand
CCTTATCGGCAACTGCCCCCTTTCCGTTGAGGCAGGCATGGCCGCGGCGTTCAGCAATATGGGTGACACCAAAAAAATCCCTATAAGTGAATATTATCAGGCAAACGCCAATTATCTGCTTACGGAAGCAGGCCAGCTTCTTGTTGGCCACAAGCCTGAAGGCGGGTTTTATTTTATTGCCGATTTCAGCTTCATGCTTGGCAAACCAATGCCTGAAGTTGCAAAAGCAAGTTACAGCGTGCCTAAGAAACTTATCGAAGATGATATAGATATCTGCATGGCTCTAATGTTTGGTTACGGACAAGGTGACAAAGAAGGCCTTGGCACAGTTCCCGCAAGCTGCTTTGGTATTGATAAGAACAAAGGCTACGTCCGCATATCATTTAGCAGCCACATGGATTACCTGCGCGGGATTGCCGAGCAAATAAACAAAGTTCGTAACAGCTAGTTCATTATCTGGTCGATATTTGAAACAACATTAAAGTTCCAGTCCACTTCCTGATCTGTATCTTTATTTGCTCTATTGCCTTTAGACTGGAATATAACTTGCGCGCCTTCCTGTGGCACACCGCCTATATATATTTCTGAAGCCTTCAGCTCAGAATCAAAAACCTTCTTAGACCCAAAAGATCTCATAGTTATGCTATACGGAAGTTCTGTAAAATCATTTGGTTTTTTTTCGTACAATACTACGAACATTGCAATTAAACCCTTAATCTTTTCATGATATGCAGTAGGTAAGGCCAGCTTTTTTTCTTCCGCACTAAGCTGTTTGTCAAAAAGCAATACCATCAACCTGTTTTCT
>CAYVII010000259.1:0-1133 GCA_964451475.1 uncultured Rickettsiales bacterium | reverse complement strand
CATACCATGAAGTAATTACAGACTGAACAGTGTTATTGTTAAAAACCAGCTTTTCTGCCGGGGTCGCCACATCAACCTGCTCTACTACCGGAACTTCTACTACTGGAGCTCCAACAACCGCAGCACTTGCCTGCACGCTGTTATTTATTGAAATGTCCCATTTTATCTGCATCTCTTCTGCGCGTAACTTATTTTTCTCCAGCAACCACTGGTCGCTTATGCTTAGCTGCAATGCTGAAACATCATCAAAAGAACAAACTAACTTGTTTATACCTTTGCTTGAGTTCCAGTTAAGCGGGTGGTTCTCTTCACCAAATTCAAAACTCTTATTGCTGCTAAAAATAACCGTCATCACTTTTAAAGCGTCCTGACTACAGGTATTCTGTTTAAAATCCAGCCATATGGTTGCAACCGGCAATACACCGCCTGTGATCTTTTCAATTTCGGCATTAGTAACAAATTCTTTCGTGCTCTTTAAAAACTGCCTTTTCTGCACATCAGTTATTTTTGTATTGAACAGCCATATTTCAATAAAATTTGGGTTATCAAACTTATTGGTTCGTATTGCTATAAAATCCTGCACGGCAGTAGCTTTTGCATTCACCTGGATAGTACCCGATGCCTTGCCGCCTCCCTGAGCCACGCTCTTAGCCAGCTGAGCAGGAGCAATAATATTTGCCTGCGGTTGCGGTACAGGCCTTACAGGTTGTTCATCAGCTGTTATGCCCGATATTATATCTTTTATCTGATCGCAGCCTGAAACAACCAGCCCCAGCGCTAATGAGAATATTACTAATTTAGAACCACGCATAAGCTCCTCCTGTGAAAGCATGGTTCATGCTATGCAGCCTTTGTAAAACATCAAGAAAATTGTCTTTTTACTATCCTATAGGGGCTACGCGTTCCGTTTGTTGTGCCAAATAACTACCTTTCCCGGATTTTGGCGCTTTATTAGACACCTTACACTTTATCTTGCCCTTAATGATTTTATTACTTGAACGCACAACTCAAACTTGTTATAACGCCCTCCCGCCCACAAAGGGCGCAATGTCTGAAAAGACATTGCAATTTATCGGTAACGCGGGATAGAGCAGCCCGGTAGCTCGTCAGGCTCATAACCTGAAGGTCGGTGG
>CAYVII010000258.1:0-1971 GCA_964451475.1 uncultured Rickettsiales bacterium | reverse complement strand
GGTGAACACAGTCTTCGGGGTCATTTTCGTAATAAAAAGCCACAGCGGCAATATTGCCGATCTCTTTGTGGGATCTGATGAAATCAATATCCCACTTATCAAACAAACTCATAAATACTTAGTCTCTTAGCAGATCATTTATTCCGGTTTTGCTGCGTGTCTTTTCGTCCACGCGCTTAACTATAACAGCGCAAGCAAGGTTTGCTTTTTCACCCGGTAACGTGCCGGGTACTACTACAGAATATGCAGGGATGCGGCCGTAAGTTACTTCGCCCGTTGCACGGTCAACAATTTTAGTTGATGCGCCAAGGAATACGCCCATAGAAATAACAGCGCCCGTTTCAACAATCACGCCTTCCGCAACTTCTGAGCGTGCACCAATGAAGCAGTTATCTTCAATTATAACAGGGTTTGCCTGTAGCGGTTCAAGAACGCCGCCAATGCCAACACCGCCTGAAATGTGGCAGTTCTTACCAATTTGCGCGCAAGAGCCGATTGTTGCCCAGGTATCAACCATTGTGCCTTCATCAACGTAAGCGCCAATATTCACGAATGACGGCATAAGGATAACGCTTTTACCAATGAAGCTGCCACGGCGTGCAACTGAACCCGGCACAGCACGAAGGCCGGCGCTTTGGAAATCAGATGAATTCCATTCACCGAATTTAGTAGGAACTTTATCCCAGTATTTTACGTCACCTGATTTAATTTCTTTATTGTCATTCAAACGGAATGAAAGAAGTACGGCTTTTTTTACCCACTGGTTAACTTCCCAATTAGCGCCGTTCTTTTGCGCTACACGCACTTTACCTGAGTCAAGGTCTTTCAGAATGCTCTCAACGGCTTCACGAACTGCGCCGGTAGTTGAGCTGTTAACGTTAGCGCGGTCTTCCCATGCTGCTTCAATTGTATTTTGTAGTGACATTTTGTGTCCTTATTTCTTCTTTGATGTTCTCTATACGGTTTTCCGGATTAGGATGCGAGCTAAAAAATTCAGGCATACGCCCCTTTCCTGCAGATTCTGCAAGTATCTTCATTACATCTATCAGCGCGTTAGGGTCATAGCCGGCTTCGTGCATAAAGCGCACCCCAAGCTTATCTGATTCCAGTTCATCGCCACGGCCATATTTTAAATTCACTACCTGACCTATCATTGCCGCCATTTGAGCGCTGGAGTTATCTCCCGTTCCTACCGCAGTTGCAACAACAAGGCCGCTGGTCAAGCGCTGTTTTGCTAAATGCTCCGCGCCGTGGCGGGCAATAACATGGCCGATCTCGTGCGCTAATACGCCTGCAAGCTGGTCCTCGGTTTTTAATTTAGCCAGCAAACCTTCGGTTATAAAAACCTGACCGCCCGGAAGTGCGAACGCGTTCACGGTTTTGTCATCGGCCAGTACATGGAAATCAAAATTCCAGTTAGTGGTTTTTGCGGCGCTGTTTTTTACAATCTTATTGCCAACCGCTTTTACGTAATTAGTGGCTTTTGCATTCTGGCTTAGGCCGCCATATTGCCTTGCCATGTGCGGGGCAGATTGCAGGCCTAGTGCAATTTCCTGATCGGGCGACATTGCAACATACTGCTTTTCACCCGTGACATTATTCACGTCGGCAGAATTATAATATGAAAATAGCGCGAAGCCGGCAATTAAAAGCCCTATGACCCAACTACCCTGCCTGTTTCCACCAAGGCGAAGCATAGATTAACCCAGAAGGTTATCAAAGAAGGTTTTGCCGTCAGTGCCGCCAAGCTCAGCCGCAACTGCGCGCTCAGGGTGAGGCATCATACCAAGCACGTTACCTTTTTTATTGCTTATACCTGCAATATCATGCGCTGCGCCGTTTGGGTTGTTAGCGTAGCGGAAAGCTACCTGATTATTATCTTCAAGCACTTTCAGAGTATCTGCGTCTGCAAAATAATTACCGTCATGATGCGCAATCGGGAATGCAACTTCAGCGCCTACTGCATATTTT
>CAYVII010000257.1:0-1974 GCA_964451475.1 uncultured Rickettsiales bacterium | reverse complement strand
ATGCATCAACTTCAGCACGTACGCGCTCTAATATTTCCGCCTCGCTAACACCTTCTTCATCAGCCATTTTCTGGATATTGAATTCAATACCGAACATGCGGTGAAGGCCACTTTCCAGACCTTTAACATCCCATTCATCGGGTAATGCTCGTTCAGGTATGGCAGTATAGACCATGTCTTCAAGCGCAGTTTCACGGAATTCTTTTATAGTTTCCGAAACATCTGAAGAACCCATTATATCAAGACGCTGGCCATAGATAACTTTACGCTGGTCATTCATCACGTTGTCAAACTTCAGAAGGTTTTTACGGATATCGTAGTTACGCGCCTCTACTTTTTTCTGCGCGGTCTCAAGCGCACGGCTAACAAGACGGTGTGTAATTGCCTCACCTTTTTGCATACCTAACAGCCCAAGCATTTTATCCATACGCTCAGAGCCGAATATTTTCATCAGGTCATCTTCAAGTGACAGATAAAAACGTGAAAGCCCCGGGTCACCCTGACGGCCGGAACGGCCTCTCAGCTGGTTATCAATACGGCGGCTTTCATGGCGCTCTGTACCCAGAACAAAGAGGCCACCGGCTTCAAGAACTATTTTCTTCTCAGCCTCATTATCCCATTTTTCCTTGCTCATTTCAGGGTTACCGCCAAGCTTAATATCGGTACCGCGGCCTGCCATATTGGTTGCAATAGTAACTGCACCCGGCCTGCCTGCCTGAGAAACTATCAGCGCTTCCTGCTCGTGGAATTTTGCGTTAAGTACGTTATGCTTAATGCCTTTTTTCTTAAGAAGCTTTGAAACAAGCTCCGACTTTTCAATAGAAACAGTACCTACAAGAACAGGTTGTTTACGCTTGTTCGCATCGGCAATCGCATCGGCAATTGCATCATATTTTTCTTCGGCAGTACGGTAAACAACATCATCTTCGTCCTTACGAGCAACCGGAACATGCGTAGGTATCTCTACAACCTGAAGGCCATATATTTCACCAAACTCTTCGGCTTCGGTCATTGCCGTACCCGTCATACCGCCAAGTTTTTTGTACATACGGAAATAGTTCTGGTATGTGATTGAAGCAAGCGTCTGGTTCTCATTTTGAACCACAACATTTTCCTTGGCTTCCAAAGCCTGATGCAAGCCTTCGGAATAACGGCGGCCTTCCTGCATACGGCCCGTGAATTCATCAATAATAATAACTTTGCCGTCTTTAACTATATAATCAACATCGTTAGTGAAAAGCTTGTGCGCACGTAAAGCCTGACCGACATGGTGAACTATGGAAGTGTTCTCAAGATCATACATATTGCCTTTTTCAGTTATCAGGCTGTTCTTGCGAAGAAGCTCTTCCATGGTGGAAATGCCCTGCTCTGTAAGCTGCACGTTCTTTGACTTATGGTCTATTTCGTAATCTTCTTCACGCAGCAAAGGAATTAGCTTGTTGATGCGGATGTAAAGCTCCGAATTATCTTCGGTAGGCCCTGAAATAATAAGCGGTGTACGCGCTTCATCAATAAGGATAGAGTCAACCTCATCCACAATTGCAAAGTTGAATTCACGCTGAACCATTGATTCGCGGCGGAACTTCAGGTTGTCACGCAGGTAATCAAACCCAAGTTCGTTATTTGTAATATATGTGATATCGCAGTTATATGCCGCACGTCGCTCTTCTTCCGATATATCTCCGGCAATACAAGCCACGGTAAGGCCAAGGAACTGGTATATATGACCCATCCAAGACGAGTCACGGTTTGCAAGATAGTCATTCACGGTAACCACATGCACACCTTTACCTTCAAGTGCATTCAGGTATACAGGGGAAGTTGCAACAAGCGTTTTACCTTCACCCGTTCTCATTTCCGCTATCATGCCATCATGCAACACCATGCCGCCAACCAGCTGCACGTCAAAATGGCGCATTTTCAGAACACGTTTTGAAGCCTCGCGCACAACCGCAAATGCCTCCGGAAGTATAT
>CAYVII010000256.1:0-1979 GCA_964451475.1 uncultured Rickettsiales bacterium | reverse complement strand
GCTTGGCAGTATTTACATGGAGGATGTGCCGGTTACCGTAAGCCAGAAAGGCGAAGGCGATATGGCACTTTTAGGAATGGATTTCTTTCAACGACTAAGCCGTTACGAAGTGCGTGACGGCGTTTTAATATTATACAGGTAAAATATGGCTGATGAAAAAGATGTAAAACCAAACGGTATAACTAAAGACGGCAAAGAGATATATGGCCTGACCGGTGATTTTAACGATGAAGAGAAAGGGCTGAATTTCGACAGGTCTTTTATATCTTTCCGTGACGGTAATTTCCAGATACGTGATACTGACCTGTTAAAAGCAGCGGCGGGATATGCAGAAGTTTCTGCCCAGCTGGCAAAAGAGCAGGGCATAGATATTAGAGACCTTCCATATATGAAAGGCGCTGATATTGACGGAAAGAACGGTGCATCGCGCGAAGAGAATGCGGCATATTTCCTGGCGCTTAGTATGGCAGACCCGAATAATACGAAGACGCAAACAACGTTTAATACGCATTATATCGGTAAAACAGTAACAGGTACTACAGTGCATGATCCTAATAACCGCCCGACTGTTTTTGATAATAAAATAGAAGGTGATGATATTAATGCGGCGCTTAAAGACCCTGAACGTGTTGCTGCGCTGGCAAGGCAGATATTTTATGACAACAAACAGCTTAGCGGCCTTTCTGAGCAAAGCGCTGCGGCAAAGGCAACTGACATTGATAAAATAAGTAAGTCAGGTACAGGTCAGGAAACAAATAATGTTACCATGCGATGCTAAGTGCAGTTGAATTCTGTTACTGGCTGCAAGGTGCTTTTGAAATAGGGCAGATAAATAAATTCACCGATGAACAGGCAAGTATTGTTAAGCACAAGCTAAGTGAAGTGCAGCATGATAATGCTTTTACATTCTCAGCCAAAACGCTGTTTGCCATGTTTCCGCATGAGCAGATGTTTGATACGATGTATAAAGACCTGCAGGCAATTTTTATGCATGATATTGATCCGAGCTATGAGGGTGACCAGAATGCTTTCAGTGAGATACATCAGGGTAAAAAGGAAGCGCTATGAAGAACAGTGAGTTTGCAATATGGCTGAATGGCTTCTTTGAAATTTGCCCAGATGCCGGGATGGACAGTAAGAAATTATATATAATAAAGAACCACCTGAACCTTGTAAAAGCGGTTGAAGGTGAGTGGGGTGAACCGCACCGGAGAACTTATAAAATAGTTTCTGAAGCAATTGAGGCGGCAAATGATGAAGCATATAAAAAAGCCGGCGCTGAAATAAGATCTATCAACGCCGGCGTTATTAAAATGCTGGGTATCTAGTTATTCAATATAGCTGATCTTAACTTCAACGCGGCGGTTTTCGGCGCGGCCTTGTTCAGTATCATTAGAAGCAACGGGTTGGTTTTCACCGCGGCCATAGTGATATAACCTGTCGGCGCTTACATTATAGCTAATAAGTTTTGTTACAACCGCCTGCGCGCGTTCTTGTGAAAGCTTCAGGTTATAAGCGTCTGTACCAACATTATCTGTGTGGCCGATAACTTCAATTTTAGTTTGCGGGTACTGGTTAAGTACGTTGGCAATATTGCTTAATGTGCCGTTGAATTGCGGGCGTACGCGGCTGCTATCAAAATTAAAAGTTATGCTGTTTGGCATGTTAAGCAAAATATCATCACCCTGACGCGTTACTTCAACGCCGCTACCTTTAAGGTCTTGGCGCATTTGCTGTTCCTGACTATCCATATACTGTCCGATTGCACCGCCTGCCAGTGCGCCGATGCCTGCTCCTATAGCGCCGCGTGTCCAGCTTTGGCGTTCATTGTCACCGCCCAGCGCACCTGCAGCGCCGCCGATAGCAGCCCCAATGCCAGCGCCTTTATAGGTGTTTGGGTTCTGGTCATAGCTTGTGCCGCTTTGGCAGGCGGTAGCCAGTCCAAGAATGGCAATTATTGCAAATTTACGCATGGTAAT
>CAYVII010000255.1:0-1991 GCA_964451475.1 uncultured Rickettsiales bacterium | reverse complement strand
TGCGTCAGGCGCGTGCGGTAGTGGTCACCTTCATGGTTTACAAAGACTTGCGTCTTATATTCAAGCCTGCGGAACGCGCTGCAATGGATAATACGATCCCTATCACGCTGGAATTCCGAGCGTTCGTAAGGGGTTGGCTCTTTATAAAGGCGGCCACGGCTTTTACCTGCGTCTGATGCTATGCTTGATTTTGAGTACATAATTACTATATAATTTACTTAAGGATATATATGACCGAAAATCTAAATACAACAAGCAATATGGCAATAGAAATTACAGACTCTGCCGCAGAGCGTATTAAATATTTGCTGGAAAGCGAAAAAGATGCAGATGCCTTCCGCATACGCGTTGACGGCGGCGGTTGCAGCGGCTTCCAGTATGTGTTTGGCTTTGGCAAAGTAGAAGGCGATGATATTGTGTTTGAAAAAAACGGCGCGAAAGTAGCGACCGACAGCACTTCTATTGAACTTATAAACGGCTCAAGGCTTGATTATATCAATGAGCTTGGCGGCTCTTACTTTGCCGTTAAGAACCCGCAGGCAACATCATCGTGCGGATGCGGCAGCTCTTTTGCCCTTTAATCTCAATTTTCTTTTAATATCAGCCACTTTGATGTAACTAAAAATAGTTCCAAGGAATTATTGGTTATTTACGTCTAAAGGTTGAATGCATTCAAATGAAACTGAACTTGTTGCTTTGGCAGCCGGCGGTAACCGCGCGGCATTCGAAGAACTTGTGAAAAGTAATTATATGCTGGTCTACCGTGTTTCTTATAAATATGTAGGGCTGAAAGAAGATGCCGAGGATGTTACGCAGGAAGTGTTCGGCAAGCTTGGTGCTGCCATTACCAACTTCAAGGGTGACTCTTCGTTCAAAACATGGCTTTTCCGCATAACTGCAAATTCTGCAAAAGATTATTTGCGTAAGCATAAAAACCGCCTGAAGCAGGATGCTTATGATGAAAGTTCAGACCTGCCAAGCGGGGCGGAATCACAGGAAGATACTTTATTTAAAAAGCAGGTTTTTAAAGCGCTGGCCGCCCTGCCCGATAAACTGCGCGAGGCAATGGTGCTGGTTTACAGTGAGGGCTTAAGCCATGCCGAGGCGGCTAAGATATGCGGATGCTCGGAAAGCACGGTTTCATGGCGGGTGCATGAGGCAAGGAAGAAGATATTGAATATCAAAGAAACGATAAAACTCTTACTAAGCTGGTTATTTTAGTATGGATGATGACAAATTAAAGCAGATACTTAGTGAAATGGCAGTTCCGCCAGCCAGTTTGGCTGCGCGGGAAGCGGCGGTTTCTAAGGCTTTGGAGGCTTTTGACAAAAAAAATAAAAAAACCACCCAAGGAAATGGTTTAGGGGCGCGTCTAATTGGCATGATCAACCAACTAGACAGGAAACTAAACATGAAAAAAGCATATTATTACGGCGGCTCTTTAACAGCTATAGCGCTTTGTATTGGCGTAATAGCAGTTGGCGGGCCTGAGCAGGACAAATGGGTAAAACCATCTGAGCAGCAGCAAGTTGCCCAGCCATTAACTGCAGAAGCAGAAGTTGAAAAACAGCAGCCTATTGTGGCTATACCTGAGATCAAGGAAGAGCCCGCAGTTGTAGTAACTGATGAGCTGAAGCCGGTAAACGCGGCAAAAATAGCCCCTAGGGAAAAAGTTGCGCAGCCGCTAACGGAAGAAAGTGAAGTTACGGAAGATGACCTGAAAATTGATAAATCATCACCGGTAATTGCAAAACCCACACCTGCTCCCGCACTAGTTAATGTAGCGCCTGCACAATCGGCAGAGCCTATCAATTCAGGCGTTGGTGCAATAGCAGCAGATAGTGCAATGATGCCGCCGCCCCCTCCGTCTGCGCCTTCAGCAGTTTATGGGCGCAAAGATTATGCCGGCGGTGTAATGCTTTCAAAAAGAAAAGCGGAAGGATATGTGGGCGGTTATATGCCGCCGGTTGATATTATTGCAGCGCCTAAGC
>CAYVII010000254.1:0-1992 GCA_964451475.1 uncultured Rickettsiales bacterium | reverse complement strand
TATTTTACCCATCTTGACCTTGACCAGATAGCCGCGAAAATGGATGGCAACCCTAAAATAGTCATCCTGAATTCACTAAAACTTATTCTGGATAATAACGGCCATGATGCATTTGGCGACTTCCTTGATTTTGCCGGGAGCAAAAGCTGCGTTGTGATATCATGCGAAGAATTTGAGAATAACTGCGAGCTGCTACTTCCAAACCTTACCACAACTATATTCTTCCCGTGTGCAGAAGTTACCGAAAGATTTGCCGATAACTACGACATCTTTGAAGATGAGCGCGTAATTCTGGAATCATTATCTGATCAAAATATCTATGTAAGGCATGGATATGAGGAAATGATACTTAAGTTTGACCCATCAAAAGAATTACAAACAACCGTTCTTGAAGGTAAACTGGCATGAAGCGTAAGCTTATCATCTCTCTGATCCTGCTTACGGTGGTAGCAATACCGGCAGGGGCAGAAGCAGCCGGTATACTTGATATTAACCTTGCCCGCATATTTGGCTGTTTTGGCAACCCTTTCGGCACCGGCTGCAGCGTTAACGAGAAAATGCTGTTTACCTCGGTTGCCTGCAAGGTTATGCAAACCATAGACAGCGCCGTTATACCTATATATTGCAACATCACGCAAAACCCTAATTACATCAGCGCTCTAAACGCTTTGCTGGTGCTTTATATCCTGCTGTTTGGCGTTGGTTATTTAATCGGTATACACAGGGCACGCCTTGGCGTGGTGATGATAGGCCTTGTTAAAGCGGCAGCGGTTTATTTTATTCTTACATATGCAGGCCTGTTCTTTAACCTGATATATTATGTTGCGGTTGATACGCCTAAAGAACTTGTAAGATCAATACTTGCCGCGCATGGCAGTAATACAAGCAGTATATTTGAATATGTTGATCAAGGTATGTACCGCATATTTGATGAAATGTCACAGCCTGCGCTTGACCCCAATGACAGGCAAAGCTTTGCCGCGAAAGAGCTTAGCGTTTTTGCGATTGCCATTGGCGTAAAAACACTTATGCCGGGCGGAAACTTCGTTTTTGGCCTGTTCGTATTTGTTATTATGGGCTGGCTGTTCTCTTACCTGATGATAGTTGTAAGGTACCTGCTTTCGTATCTGGCGCTAACATTCATGCTGATGCTGGCACCGATATTCATACCTTCCATATTATTCAAGAAAACTGCCTTCCTATTTGATGAATGGATGCGAATGCTGGTCTCTTTCATTATAGAGATAGTGCTGGTTGTGGCTTATGTAATTATGATAGAGCCGTTCTATACCAGCTTCTATGAAATGCTAAAAAAATCATTTGAAGGCAGCGGACTGACAGGAGGAGCGCTCCAGTTCACCAAAGGTGAAACCACCTACCTGAAGTCTTATAATACAGGCACAGATAAGGAATTTGTGAAGGAAGAGTCCGTACAGGGCCTGCAAAACCCTGCCGAAGACATGAAGAATGCAGGCTTTGGTACCGATGCCACCGATATATCGTCTGAAGTTCTGATAAATCTGGTAACGATGGCGGTTATTATATTCCTTTCCAGCGTGTTTTTAAGATACATCCCTACCCTTGCCAGTATGCTTGCAGGCAAGTATAACTTCAGCAAGCTCTTTGGGGGCGAACAGTTCGCACAGAAAGCAAGCTCTGCAGGCCGTGCTAACCTGTTTGGCCAAAGCGGTTACGCTGCTAAATCAGATGCTGCAACCGGAGATTCTGACAGAGCCGGCGGTATATGGGGCGACCTTTCGCAGTTCAAACTTAATTAACATTTCTCAATCTTCGTATTTTTGACACAACGTCAGGCAAATTAACAGTTTGTTTGTAATATTTCGGCAATATATTGCAGATATTCTGGCACAAGGTATTATTTAAACATGGTTAAAAAGAAGAAAGGCGAAGAGAAAAAACCTCAGCACAAAATCAATTGGTATGAAGATAAATATCAATCGGTTCTGGTATGGAGGAACTGGCTATTTGTTA
>CAYVII010000253.1:0-2002 GCA_964451475.1 uncultured Rickettsiales bacterium | reverse complement strand
GCGTCATCAACCAGTTCACCTATTGCTACGGCAAGACCTCCTAAGGTCATGGTATTAATTGAAAGGCCAAACGCCTTAAAAATAATGGCGGTTATAACGAAGGAAAGCGGAATCGCGGTCAGTGTTATAAAAGTTGTGCGGAAATTCAGTAAAAATATGAAAAGTACAATGGCTACTAATATTGCCCCATCACGCAAAGCTTCTTCTACATTGGCAATTGCACGTTCTATAAATTCGCCCTGACGGAAAATATCGTTATGGATAGTCACACCTTCAGGCAGGGTTTTTTGTATAGCGGATAATTCTTTTTCAAGAGCATCCGTTAGTTTTACTGTATCTGCACCCGGCTGTTTTTGAATTGAAAGAATTACAGCAGGGCCGCCATTAACTCCGGCATCTCCACGTTTGGCAAGTGGCCCACCCAAACGCACTTCTGCCACTTGATCAAGGGTTAAACTTGATGTGCCGCCATTTGATTTAGGAAGCACTGCCTTGCCTAAATCATCAATGCTGGTAATACGTGCAATGTTACGCACCAAGCTTTCCTGATATTCTTTCAGCACAAACCCGCCGGTCGAATTAACATTGCTGCCTTTAGCAGCTTCTTCAATATCATGCAGCGTGACGCCAAATGACTGTAATTTCTGCGGGTCAGCTAAAATTTGATATTGTTTTAAATCTCCGCCGATAACCGCTATTTGTGATACTCCCGGAATAGCTAAAAGCCGTTGGCGTATATTCCAATCAGCAAGTGAACGCAGATCCATGGAATTTACATCATTATTTTTGCTTGTCAGGCCAACCAGCATAATTTCCCCCATAATTGAGGAAATAGGTGCAAGTATTGGTTTGGTGTTTTCAGGTAGCCGCTCAGAAGCTTGCTGTAGTTTCTCCGTTACAATCTGGCGGGCTGTATAAATATCCGTATCCCAATCAAATTCCACCCAAACAATAGATAGCCCAACGCCCGATGCCGAACGTACACGTTCAACGCCCGTAGCGCCATTCATGCTGGTTTCAATTGGAAGCGTAACTAATGTTTCCGCCTCTTCCGGTGCTAAACCTTCCGCTTCAGTAAAAATAGTTACTGTGGGACGGTTTAAATCAGGAAATACATCAACCGGTAAATTTGCAATGGTGTAACCACCGTAAGCGAGTATTAACGCTGCCACTGCAACAACTAGTAAGCGATTAACTAATGAGAAACGGATAAGTGCATTTAGCATGGCAGTTTCCTAATGTGCATGATCATGTCCATCATCAGCGGCTTTTTTGGCTTCCGTTGCTTTAGGTTTCGCATATTGCAACTGGTAATTACCAACCGTCACTACATCTTCATCTGGCAACACACCTTCAAGTATTTCTACCATGTCACCTGATTTTTGCCCCATTACAACTGATCTACGCTCAAAGTTATTTCCCTCGCGTACAAAAAGGAAGTAATCTCCAAGTTCACCTAATATTGCCTTAGAAGGAACTGTAAGCACCTCGCTGGTTTCGCTTGTTTGAACCGATAGTGTAACGGAGCTATTGGGGAAAAGTGTGCGATTAGGGTTATCCACCAGCGCATATACATCAAAACTGCGTGTTTCTTTACTTGAACCAACATCGAGACGCTGGATTACACCAGTAAGCGGAATAGTATTTTCTTTACCGGTACTTATTTTAACTTTCTGGCCAACTTTAATTTGTTCAAAGTCACTCGGCGAAAAAGTTATGCCTCGCACCAACAATTTATCAGTATCTGCAATTTCCATTATTGCGGTTTCAGGTGTTATAGATTGGCCTATTACAGCGTTCTGTTTAACAACGAAGCCACTTATAGGGCTGGTTAATGTTACTTCTGAACTACCAACAAAAACGGGCTTGAAGGTAAGAAGCTTTTGGCCTTTTCTCACCGAATCGCCAAGCTTAACCAATATCCTGCTAATCGAGCCATTAGCTCTGGGTGTAATATTGGCATAGCGTTCTGGCAGATATTCAATTGTTGCATTCAATACAA
>CAYVII010000252.1:0-2042 GCA_964451475.1 uncultured Rickettsiales bacterium | reverse complement strand
TTGGCAAATGTTATAATGACCTGAAAGAATACGCAAAGGCTGCGAAAGCTTATGATATTGCAAACAGGCTGGCAACTGAAGCAAGGCCGTTTGATACAAGCATTGTAAAAGCCGCTACGGATGCAAATATTGAATGCTATACAAACCTGCCCGATGTAAAACACGGTAACCGGTCTGAACGCCCGATATTCATTATTGGCCTGCCGCGCTCGGGCACCAGCCTTGCAGAACAGATATTATGCGTAAATAAAAATGTTTACGGCGCAGGTGAACTGACAATCATTCAGCAAATAGTTTCCAACCTTACGCAAATTGCCCCGAACGGCAAAAAAGTAAGCTACCCTTTCACTCTTAAATTCATAGATGACCGCTACTATGCATATGCGGGCGAGACTTATTTGAAAACCGTCGCCAAGCTTAACATAACAGCACCCTATATCATTGATAAGATGCCCTCAAACTATCATTACACGGCATTCATAAAATCAATATTGCCTAATTCAAAAATAATACATTGCCTGCGTGATCCGCGCGATGTTGCACTATCACTTTACTTCATCAGCTTTGACAATAAAGGCATGGGATATTCCAACAAATGGGATGATATCATTTTGGTGATGGAGCAATATTTCAGGCTTATGCAGCACTGGAAGAAGATAATGCCAAATTCAATGCATGAACTTAAATATGCAGGTCTTGTGAATGATTTTGAAAATCATGCAAAGCCACTGGTCGAATTCTGCAGTATGGAATTTACCCAAGAACACCGCAACTTCCATGAAGTGGAGCGTAATGTTGCCACCGCCAGCAGGTTTCAGGTAAAAAGCCCGCTATATAAATCTTCAAGTGGTAAATGGCAAAGTTATGAACTATATTACGGCGCACAGCTTGAAAGAATAAACGCGCTGGCAAAACAATATGGATATGAGTGGGAATAATATGCCGATAACTAAAGAAGACCTTGAAAGCACAATAAAAGCAGCCTTCCCCAACGCGGAAGTAACATCTCAGGACCTGACAGGTGACAATGACCACTGGTCGGTAACCGTGAAGGATGAAAGCTTTAAAGGACTTACACGCATTCAGCAGCACCGGAAGGTTACTGACGCGGTTGCGCATAAAAACATCCACGCCCTGCAAATAAAAACTTTGGCTTAAGAAAGGGTTACACCCCTTTATAAGTCTTGATTCCTGCCCTTTTTAGGGCTATTATGCATATCCACAAATTTACCGGAAGGTCACTATGAGCAAAGAACAATATTTTGAACAATTCAAAAAAAGAAATCTCAGACAACGATGTTGTTGTTTATATGAAAGGTTCACAAAAAATGCCAATGTGCGGCTTCTCGGCTGCAGCATGCGCGGTGTTCAATAACCTGAATGTTCCTTTCCATGACGTAAATATTCTGGCAGACGAAAATGTTCGTACATACCTGAAAGAATTCTCTGAATGGCCAACCTTCCCGCAGATCTATGTTAAAGGTGAATTCCTTGGCGGCTGCGATATCCTTCGTGAGATGTTCCAGACAGGCGAACTTCAGGACCTGCTGAAAGAAAAAGGCCTGCTGGCCGCTTAATTGCTAGTACCGCTTTTAAAACATAGTATACTCATGCCGTGAAACACGGATTTACTCTTGTTGAAATCGCTATAGTCCTTGTAGTCATTGGACTGATGATAGGCGGCATATTAGCTGCGCAAAGCATGATCTCAAGTGCGCAGATCAATTCTACTATACAGCTATTAAGCAACACAGATGCCGCAGTTAGGAATTTTAAAACCAAATATCAGGGCCTGCCCGGAGACGCATCAAACTTTGGCTGTATTACTTATACTTCAAATATATGTGATAATGGCTCTATCGAAGATTCAGAAGGAGAGGCATCAGGAAATACTTTCCCCACGTATTTTGATGGCGAAGCAGCAAGATTTTGGGTCGACCTGCAGAAATCAGGCTTCAAACATCCGGCCCTATTTTCAGCAACTATAACTAATAATTTTACCACAATTGGTAATTCCCCCAACTCTCCTGCTGTTTCGCTGG
>CAYVII010000251.1:0-2052 GCA_964451475.1 uncultured Rickettsiales bacterium | reverse complement strand
AGATAGATTTTAAGAATAAGATAATCCATGACCAGTCGGAATGGGTAATTGCCAATACTGACGGAGCTACGGAACGTAAAGATATTTCCCACCGTATGCAACTATGGCAGATAAAAAGGCATATGGACTGGCTAAGGGAATGCTATAAGGAAAATGTTGATGTTGAACATATAATAAGTATATGCGCGGAAAGCGGCATAGACAGGGAAATTACAATTGACCAATACGAGAAAGCAAAAGTGATGTTTGCACGTCTTGATAGAATGCAAAATTCTATAAAAGATAAAAACCGCCTGCCCGCCGAAACTGAGGAATGGGTAAAGCAGGAAATAATGAAAGGACGTACACCGGGCGATGTATTCTCATCACTTGTAAACAGCGGTTGGGAATTGGAAAACACGGTAAATTCCGTGGCATATGTAATATATGACCTACCCTTCTTTGTAATGCGCAGATATTGCAACAAAGACCATTTAATGCAGGAATTCGCCGATTTCCTTGCAACTTTAAAAAAACCGGACGCATAGGCCTGCCCTAAGACTTGAGTTTTTCAGCAATATCCCTTATAAGGCGGCCATGACGATAAAAATTGCTATAAATGGCCTTGGCCGCATTGGTCGCTGCATAACACGTGCAGTTACTGAACTTGGATATAATGACATTGAAATAGTTGCCATCAACGCAGGCAGCGGTGACGCGGCAACTCATGCCCACTTCCTAAAATATGACTCAGTTCACGGTGCATTCCCTCAAGTAGAAGCTGACGGCAGCAACCTGAAAATATCAGGTAAAACAATCAAGCTTCTTGCAGAGCGTGACCCTAAAAAACTGCCATGGAAAGAACTTGGCGTTGATGTTGTTATGGAATGCACAGGCGCATTCAAAGGCAAAGCAGACTCTTATGGCCATATTGAAGCAGGCGCTAAAAAGATAATGATATCTGCCCCGGCAGAAGGTGTTGACGCTACCATTGTTTACGGCGTTAACAATTTAGCCCTTAAAAAAGAACATGAAGTTATTTCTATTGGCTCTTGTACAACAAACGGCCTTGCTCCGGTTGCGCAAGTATTAAATGAAAGCGTCGGCATTGTTACAGGCTACATGACAACCATACATGCTTACACGAATGACCAGGTAATTCTGGACGCAAAACATAAAGACCTTCGCCGTGCACGCGCCGGTACGCTTAGCATGATCCCTACTTCTACCGGCGCTGCGAAAGCTATTGGCCTTGTACTGCCTGAACTTGAAGGCAAGCTTCAGGGTTCATCTATCCGCGTTCCTACGCCTAACGTTTCAATGGTTGACCTTACTATCAACTCGGCACGCAAAACCAGCAAAGAAGAGATCAATGAACTAATGAAAAAAGCAGCTGAAGGCCGCCTTAAAGGCGTTTTAGGCTATTACACAGACCCGCTGGTTTCAATTGACTTCAACCATAACAGCAATTCTTCAAGCTTTGATGCCACGCAAACCAAGGTTGTGGGCGATAATTTAGTTCATGTTGCAGCATGGTATGATAATGAGTGGGGCTTGATAAATAGAAAAGCATTTCCTTTAATGCTTTCACTTGCAGATATCCGTCTTCTGTTTCAGGGAATTTTATGACCTGATAATAATGAAACGGCTTTCCTGCAAAAATGAATTTTACTACAGCAGTTTTTTTCACTGTACCGGCTCTTGCCATTTCATCTTTAGGAATTGCTATGCCCGGTTTGAAACAATTTCCTATAGAAGATGGAAGCACCTGGTATCTTAGCTAAAGTGCATCCGGATGTATTTCCATATCTTTAAAGTTGCATAATATCTTAATCTAAAACTACTTTTGCCATTCCTTATTTCGGTCAGTATGCTTTCATTTCTTTTAGTTGTTGAACACTTGCTTCCAGTATGTTTTACAAATATTAATTTTATTAACCGCAATATTTACTATCGACAACCAATCGTCACAATCTCAAATGTTACATAACTTTGGCTTAAGTAAGAAAAATTAACCAATCTCATCCTTTTTAGGTTTAATTGATTGAAAATTTATATTAGGGGCATAACCAT
>CAYVII010000250.1:0-2093 GCA_964451475.1 uncultured Rickettsiales bacterium | reverse complement strand
AAACGCATTATTCTGATTGATGACTCTATCGTTCGCGGTACTACATCTAAAAAAATCGTGCAGATGATGAAAGAGGCAGGCGCGCTTGAAGTTCATATGCGCATTGCTTCACCGCCAACAACAAATTCTTGTTTTTATGGCGTTGATACGCCTGAGCGCAGCAAACTAATGGCCGCAAATTACAGCATTGATGAAATGCGTGATATGATTGGCGCAGACAGCCTTGCATTTATTTCTATCGATGGCCTTTACCGCGCAATGGGACAGGAAAAACGCAACAACAACTCACCTCAATATTGCGATGCATGCTTTACCGGTGAGTACCCTATCCGCATTGTTGATAAGAACATCAATTCAACCGGCATAGTGAGTGATAAGATCAGCGGCACCGCAGGGCCGACAACCGCAGAAAAAGACGGCAAGGCCGCAGCTTAATTAAAAATATCAAGAATGATCAAAGGAACACTTCAGGTTCCGGCAGGCATTTTACCGCAAATTGTGTAGCCTGACCTTCAGACTTTACGTTGGCAGACTGGCTGCTTTTGAATTGCCAGTGCAGGCTTATGTTTGACTCTTGCTTTTTTGCTTCTTGTAAGAACTGAAATTTATCGCCCATAAAACCCCCGCCAATTAGAATTAATTATTATTAATAATAATCCAAAAGGGCGATTTCATCAAATTAAGTATTTATGACAAATTTTAGGAATGCACCACTTAACCCACTGGTTTTACAGCTTTCTTGACAGAGGACATGAATTTATTCAACTTCCCTACCTCACCCAGCCTGTTATCTAAGAATTTCAGGGTCTTTTCGTGGTTATCAGATTTATCTTCCATAAAATAAAGCATAGTTGAGCTGTAAACACCGGCCAGAAGGGTGCGTTTAGTGTAAAAATTGAAGTCTGTTGATGTATCTCCGGCAACACGCCAGATTGCATCTACCGCACTGTAACTTGCTTTCAGTATTGCAAAAGGGCTTGTAAACAGCAGCTTAAGCAGGCTTCTAATAGCCGCCTTTTGTGGCTTTATATGCTCCAGCCTCCAGACAATAAGCGCTCTTATTTTTTCATGGGTGCGGAGTCCTTCAAGTTTTATCTCTTCAGCCATTTTACGGTTAGTTTCCTCCACAAAGAACGCAAAAACATCGACAGCTCCCGCAGGGAAGATAATACGGTGGTATTCCTTATCTAAACCCGCTGAAATACTTGCACTTTCCAGCAATTTTGTGTTCCAGCCGTCAAACACGGCATTTTTAAGGCAATAATCTAATATTTTTTGTTGACTTGAACTCATGGCCTAATTATAAGCCCTACTTCTAATAAATAAAATACAAAAAGGTAATTCACTTGGTTGAGATCACTGTAAGAGATAACAATGTTGAGCAAGCGATCCGCGTGCTTAAGAAGAAACTTCAACGCGAAGGTCTTTTCCGCGAGCTTAAAATCCGCCGCCATTTTGAAAAACCATGCGAAAAACGCGTTCGTGAAGCTCAGGAAGCAAAACGCCGCGCTCGTAAGATACGCCGTAAATTCTCTGATTAATCAGAGGCTTATTTAAGCAACACTCATTACAATTATTAAATATTTATGGCTATATATGGCCTTAAGTATTTCTTTATCATTTACCCGCATTATATAAACCAGAAAGACGCTCTAACAGGTTTATAAATGCCCATAAAACACAATCTTTATAATATATTTGAAATGCAGCACATGATGCTTTCGCCATTACGTATGGCGGCAAAGCACGCTCAGCAGATATATGACCACCCCTTCAACCCTTTCTTTTACAGCCCGTGGAGCCGCACAGCTTCTGCAGGTATTGAAGTTTTTGAGCGCATAACACGCAAGTACGAAAAGCCGGTTTTTGGCCTTATGCACACTTACGTAAACGGTAAAGAAGTAAGAATAGAAGAGAATATCGTTAAGAAACTACCTTTTTGCAACCTTATACATTTTGAAAAACAGGGTAAGCTCAAACAGCCTAAACTGCTTATAGTTGCGCCAATGTCAGGCCACTTTGCAACATTACTGCGCGGCACGGTGCAAGACAGTCTTCCGCATTTTGATGTTTATATCACTGACTGGATAAAC
>CAYVII010000249.1:0-2101 GCA_964451475.1 uncultured Rickettsiales bacterium | reverse complement strand
TATTGGTGCAATACTTGAAGAAGTGGGCTTAAGCCGTGATATGCTTGAGCGTTTCCCCCATGAATTTTCAGGCGGTCAGCGCCAGCGTATTGGTATTGCCCGCGCAATTGCGCTAAACCCAAAGTTCATTTTGCTGGATGAGCCAACGTCTGCGCTGGATCTTACAGTGCAAAGCCAGATAATTGACCTGCTTAAAAAATTGCAGCGCGAGCGTCATATAACCTATATTTTTATTACGCATGACCTGCGCGTAATGCGCGCAATAGCGCATGATATACTGGTAATGAAGAACGGCCGGATAGTTGAGCAGGGCCACACACGCCAGATATTTACAAACCCGAAGAATGAGTATACTAAGCAGCTAATAGAAGCCGCACTCATGGAGATTTAAATTTAATGTTGATAAGACCGGAAAGACCATCAGACCTTGATGCGATAACTAATTTAGTAATAAGCGCCTTTAAAGGTAATCCTTACAGCCAGCAGAACGAACACCGTATATTAGATGCGCTGCGTAATAATGACGGCCTTGCACTTTCATTAGTGGCAGAAGAGGGCAGGCGTGTAATAGGTCATCTGGCATTTTCCCCGGTTACGATAAAAGGCAAACCGGCAGGTTATTATGGCCTTGGCCCTGTTGCTGTACTACCTGAAAAGCAGGGGCGCGGCACGGGCACAGCGTTAATACGTGAAGGCCTGCGCCAGATGGCGCTAAAAGCAAAAGCAGTAGTAGTGCTGGGTGAACCCGAATATTATGAGCGTTTTGGTTTTAAGGCGCAAAAAGGCCTTTTCCTTAAAGGCGTCCCTCCGGAAAACTTCCTTGCATATTCATTTGAAGGCAGCCTGCAAAAAGGTGAGGCTGAATATCACAGGGCATTTTACGTAATGTAGTATTACTTAGCAGGTTCTTCTGCCGGTGCCCGATCATGATTCTCATTATCTTCATGATGGCCTTCCATCTCTTCCGGCTCACCTTCAAGCGGTGCAACCATAAGCTCAACCTCATGGCCTAATCCGCTAATATTCACATCGGCTTTTACCGGAGCGGTACTATCGGCAAGGCCATTTTCCAGCTTGGCCTTTAACGGCTCAATATATTTTTTGTCAGGGTTGTTATCCAGCGCACGCTGCCACTGGTATCTTGCTTCGGTTCTTCTGCCAAGGCGCCAGTAAACATCACCTAAATGGTCATTTACGGTAGGGTCATATGGCATTTGCGTGATTGCCGCTTCAAGGAATTTAAGCGAATTTTCGTAATCACCAAGTTTATACCAGCCCCAGCCAACTGAATCTAATATGTGGGAATCTTCGGGTTTAAGCTCATAAGCTTTGGTAACCATGCGGATGCCTTCTTCAATATTCTTTCCCATATCTATCCAGCTATAACCCAGATAGTTAAGTGCGTCAGGCTGCTCGGGGTTTAGTTCAATAGCTGTTTTCAGGTCTTTTTCCGCGTTATCCCATTTGCCAAGGCGCTCATAGCAAACACCGCGCGCAAAATAGACTGCCCAGTAGATCTGCGCAATGTTAGTGTTGTTCTTCTTGGCGTCGGCAATGCCGATATCTATTGCCTGCGTGTAGTATTCTATGGCATCTTCAAAATTTTCAGCCTCGCGCTTAAGGTCTGCAAGGTTGATAAGCGCATCAAGCCTTGTTACTTCATTCTCTGCCAGTTTTTCGTAATATTGTTTTGCCTGCGCATCCTGCTTCATAGCCTCATAATTGCGGGCTATAGCCAGTTTTGCCAGATTGTGCACAGGTGATTTTTCATCAATGCTTTTAAGCAGTTTATTTGCCGCCTCGTGGTCGCCCTGGTTCATAAGTATGTTTGCCAGCAAAAGTTTTATCTCTTCAAAATCAGGCTGCAAAAATAATGCAAGGCGGAAGAAAGTTGCCGCAGAATCATCTTTATATTCTGTCATTATTATAGTGCCGGTATCTGCAAGGCTTTCGGCAATGCCAAGTTTAGCCTCGGTGATTTTATGGTATTCGTTCAAATGCCCCGCACGACCCGCACCGTAATTATTGACTATAAGTGCAGCGGTTTTTGTATCTTTGTTCTTAGTAAAATAATTATATGAAGCTGCAGCAATACCAACAG
>CAYVII010000248.1:0-2113 GCA_964451475.1 uncultured Rickettsiales bacterium | reverse complement strand
TGTACTGCAATAAGCGAGCGGTCAAGCGGAGTGAATTTTAAACCTGCCGGAAGTTTTGAAATAATATGCGCTTCATCTTTTGCGCGGCAGCCGGCATTATAAACAAAGAAGAATTTTTCAGGCGTGATCTTTGTAATAATAAGATCATCAACTATGCCGCTATTTTTATTTAGTAACACCGTGTATTTAGCCTGCATAGGCTCCGCTTTAGAAAAATCTGTAGGAGTAAGAGTAGAGCAAAACTCATCTGCCCCTTTACCTTCAAGCCATGCCTGACCCATGTGGGATACGTCAAACATACCTGCTTTTGTGCGTGTATGGTTATGTTCGGCAATTATGCCTTCATATTGAATTGGCATTGAATAACCTGCAAATTCAACTAGTTTTGCGCCGTGGCTGATATGCTTTTGAGTAAGTGCTGTATTTTTCATAATTTTGTTTTAGAGGTCTGGACTTTAAAATCAAGATTTGAAATTGTTATATAAAATAGCCGCTTAAAAGTGACTTATAAAATTTTTATAAAAATATGGTTTGTTCAGCGAAGGATTTTTATTAGATTTGGGTACATTATAACGTTAACCACAAACAGGGAATTTTATGAACCTATCTAAAAAAGCCAAATTATCTAAAAAAGCACTGACGGCAGCAATACTTGCGTCGTCACTTATGGTGACTGCGTGCGCGAACTCTCCTTATGATGACGGCGGCATTCATAAACGTGAAGTCGGTACTGTTATCGGCGGCGTAGGCGGTGCACTTCTTGGTTCTCAGGTTGGTAAAGGCTCAGGCCGTTTAGTTGCAACTGCAGCCGGTGCACTTCTTGGTGCAGGTCTTGGCAGTAGCATTGGTGCTTCACTGGATAGAGCCGACCTTGCATATCATGACCGCGCAGCCGAGCAGGCACTTGAATATGCACCAAGCGGTAAGCCTGTACAATGGCATAACCCGGATAGCGGCAATGCAGGCATGGTTACTGTTACAAACACATACCAGCAACGTAACGGTGAATATTGCCGTGAATATAATGACCGCGTAACAATTGGCGGTAAAACACAGAATGTTTACGGGACTGCATGCCGTCAGCCTGACGGTAGCTGGGAAATAGTTCAGAACTAATAGTTTACCCTATCAATAATGTTGTAGATATTATTGGTAACAAACCCCGTGTGTCCCTATCACGCGGGGTTCTATTTTGTTATTTTATTTTTATATATACTTAACTGGTTTTTAATTGGTTTGTGTTAACTTTAGTGTTCCATTTACAAAACAGGGGGAATAATGGGTAATGCGATAATTAAATCATTGCTTGTATCGGCGGTAGTAGTAACTGCGGTGGTATCTTCTGCAAATGCTGAGGATTGGTCACGCATTGTACGCAATGGCAATGTTATAAATTACGAGGTTAAAGATTCTACCGATCACAGCAAAGGTAGCATAGTGGTTAACGGCGATGGCAGCATTGGTTTAGTGCGCGGAACGTATAATGATAGGGTAGATACAGGCGCGTTCAATGTGAATGGCGGTAATTACAGCAATGTAAATATTGATAAGCGAAACGGCAATGTTACTGCTGTAAGCGGGCAGAACGCAGCGCTTGAGAGCTATTACAGGAACTACAACAACCATTATTACAAACCGCGAGAACAGTACCGTAATGTAACAACGGATGATTATATCCGTGATGCTGCGATCAATGGTGCTAAAGCCGGTGCTTACGGCGCTCAGGCGGGTGCATATGGTGCCCAGGCAGGAGTGTATGGCGCGCAAGCGGGAGCTTATGGTGCTATGGCTGGTGCCAAGGGTGGCGTGGCAGGAGCAGCCGGTGCGTTGAATGGTTTAAAAGCGGCGGGCTTAATAGAATAAGTAGCAAAAATTTATACCGTCGCAGGTAAAATAAAATCTTGCGGCGGTTTTTTTGCGTGTTAATCAAAAATTAACACGTTGAGGTCAAATATCCTTTCACACCCAAACAAGGAGCTATATGAAAACTGTAAAAGCTTTACTTACTATTTCGGCAATATTTCTTGCAACTCCTGCCATGGCAGAAAGAGTGGAGACAGACGGGCCGAACCGCACAATAATATATAAAGATAACGGCAATGTTACAGTTCTT
>CAYVII010000247.1:0-2116 GCA_964451475.1 uncultured Rickettsiales bacterium | reverse complement strand
ATTGGTCTTTTACGCCGAAAGGTATGGGACCAGAAACCAACCGGTTCTTTTTTTTGCGCAAGCACACCAGCAGACTTTTATCCGCAGGCTAACGCCACCAATACCAAATAGAATATATTTAAACCGCCGCCTGAGCGCTTGCCCTGCGTGTAAGTTCGCCAAACACCATTGGTATCAAACCGCCATGATGCAGAACCTGCACCTGCTTTTGAGTACGCACAGCGCTTTCAACTTTCACTTCTTTCACAGAACCGTCTTTGTTGCGGATACGAAGCGTTAGTTCCTGTTTAGGCACTAAACCGCCCTCAAGGCCAACCACGTCAAAAGATTCCTCGCCTGTTAGGTCAAGCTTTTCCCTTAGCAATAGCGGGATAACACCCATACCTATAAGGTTATCACGGTGGATACGCTCATAACTTTCGGCTATCACGAATTTTACGCCAAGAAGACGCGTACCTTTAGCAGCCCAGTCACGGCTTGAACCTTTACCGTAGTTTTTACCGCCAATAATAATAAGCGGCCTGCTTTCTGCCTGATACTCCATTGAAGCATCGTAAATACTCATTTCCTTACCGTCTTTTACAGTAAACCCGCCAAGCTTGCCGTTTAGCGCAGGCATAAGGTTTTTAACGCGCACGTTACCAAACGTACCGCGCACCATTACTTCATGGTTCGCCCTGTAACCGCCAAAACTGTTAAAGTCTTCACGCTTTACACCGTTTTCAAGCAGATATCTTTCCGCAGGTGACGCCGGAGGAATTGAACCCGCAGGAGAAATATGATCGGTAGTAACATTATCACCAAGTATCGCCAGCGCTTTTGCATCAAGCACATTGCCAATAACCGCGGTTTTACCGTAATCGGCAAGGTAAGGCGGTTTGCGCACGTCAACACTTTTCGGGTTCCAGTTGAAGGTAGAGGTCGGCTTAACATGGATAGCTCTCCACAGGTCCGGTCCTTCCTTGAATTTATCATGTGCGTATTTCGCGTTATACGTCTCACGCGTAACCGCTTTTGCAAGAACCGCCGCAATTTCTTCATTGCTTGGCCAGATATCTTTTAGCGTAACACCCGGAGCTATTTCATCTTTCGAAATATCCACAAGCATATTGCCCGCAAGCGCATATGCCACAACCAGCGGAGGCGACATCAGATAGTTTGCTTTAATAGCCGCATGTATACGCGCCTCAAAGTTACGGTTGCCCGATAGCACAGAAGCTACAACCAGCTCACCTTCTTTAATGGCAGATTCAATTTCAGGACGAAGCGGGCCCGAATTACCGATGCAAGTAGCACAGCCATGCCCAGCATTCTGGAAACCAAGCTTATCAAGGTAGCCCTGAAGGCCGGTATCCTGCAGATACTGCGCCACAACCTGAGATCCGGGAGCCAGCGATGTTTTAACAAAAGAAGGTACTTTCAGACCTTTTTCCACTGCTTTTTTAGCAACGAGTCCTGCCGCTATCATTACGGAAGGGTTAGATGTGTTTGTGCAAGATGTGATTGCTGCAATGGTGATTGAACCATGTTGTAACCCGCCCGCGCTTGCGCCCATTTTATCATCAGGAACAAGGAAGTAGTTTTTTAGAGCATCTGCAAATTCTTTCTTTGCCTTATCAAGGTCAACGCGCTGCTCAGGGTTGGTAGGGCCTGAAATAGCCGGTTTGATAGAGCTAAGGTCAATTGTAATATGCTTCTCGTAAGAAGGCTCATTATCATCACGCCAGTAACCGCCCGCTTTGGCAGCCGCTTCAACAATGCTTATCAGCTGTTCGTCACGGCCTGTAAGTTCAAGGAACGCCAGCGTTTGGTTATCAACAGGGAAGAAGCCCGTTGTAGCACCGTATTCAGGTGCCATATTGGCAATTGTCGCACGCATCGGGATATCCATTTTATCCAGCGCGGGTCCATAATATTCCACAATCTTATCAACCACGCCAAGCTTGCGCAGCTCTTCTGTAATACGTAAAACAAGGTCAGTTGCGGTAACGCCTTCCTTAAGCTCGCCTGTAAGTTTTACGCCCACTATTTCAGGTATCGCAATTTCAGTACGCTGACCAAGCATTGCCTCTTCAGCTTCAATACCGCCCACACCGTAACCGATAATACCAAGACC
>CAYVII010000246.1:0-2122 GCA_964451475.1 uncultured Rickettsiales bacterium | reverse complement strand
TGAGCTTAGCTTCTACAAAAAGCTTATCTCAATGGGAGTGTTTGAATATATCCTTTTCCTTATCAGTGCCTTAATGCTTGCAGGTTGCATGCAATATACCTATGAGCAAAAACTAAATACTGTGGAAGATCTGCCCGATGAGCTAAAGGTCACAGCGCCCGAAAATTGCCCCAACTGGCGTGAACCTGCCGAGGGCGATGGGCGCAACCACTACCATACTAATTACGGCTGCGCGACTGCTACAAATTACGGCGTGATGCTTACTAATCCGCGTGATATGATTAAAGGCCGCGGCACTGAAGGTGATTCTGAGCGTAGCCGTTTAGCTGTGCAGGGTTATAATTCCGGCGCGCCTTCAAATGGCGGCACGTCATCTGCATCGGGCAGCGGTGAAGCTGCCTCAACATCATCGGGCGAATAATGGGCAAGTTAGCGGCGTTTGTAACTAATAAACAAAGTTTTGACGCAGTAAATGCCGTGCAGAAAGATGCTGCCGTTAAAGGCAACATAACTAATGCGCAGGAAAAATATGCTTCCGATAAAAGCCCTGATTTCCTTATAGTTGAACTAACATCTAAAAGCCATGAAGAGGCTTTTGCAGAGCTGGATAAACTGGCAGGCGTTTGCCATAAAGATACTCAGGTTATTGTAACGGGTGATATTGATGAGCTTAGCTTCTACAAAAAGCTTATCTCAATGGGAGTGTTTGAATATATCCTTAACCCTGTAACTTCCGCACAGCTAGAAAAGCTGGTTTCGGAAAAAACGGCCGGCGAGGAATCTGCAAAAGGCTCTGAGCTGCGTAAGGATTCAAAAATTATTGCCGTGGTCGGAACGCGCGGCGGTGTTGGCGCATCATCGATTGCACTTAACCTTGCTTCTTATTACGCGGCAAAAAAATATCCTACTGCAATACTGGATTTTGATCCCGAGTTCGGCACTATCCCGCTAATGCTGGATGTTGAGCCAAGCCGCGGCCTTGTTGATGCTCTGGAAAAACCGGAACGTGTTGATACGCTGTTCATGGACAGGGCAATGACAAAAGTGAATGAACATCTTTACGCGCTCGGAGCGGAACGCAGCATAGGCGAGGTTGGTAAGATAGATGATAAAGCGGCTGAGGTTCTGCTAAGCCAGCTTAAGTCAAAATTCAGTTATATAATTGTCGATATTTCTCAGGTGCAGGAATATGAATATTACGTGCTTAAGCACGCCGAGTGCATAGTGGTTACCGAGCTTTCAATTCCGGGCCTGCGCGATACTATGCGCGTTTATGACCTTATAAAAGACACTCTTGGCAATAAACGTATTACAATTGTTGCCAATAAAACAGGCGTTAATAAACGCTTTGAAACTCCGCTTAAAGATTTTGAGCACGGCCTTGGCAAAAAGATTGATGTCACTATCCCGTTTGAGCAGGAGGCTTATGGTTATTTCGAAAACGGTAAAACCATGGTTACCGCGCACAAAGATAACAAATTCAGTAAAGCAGTAATATCACTGGCTGAAAGATTCTTGTCAAACGCAACTGCAACAAATGCGGCGCCTGCGGAACAAAAAAGATCCGGCGGCCTGCTGGATGCATTCAAGAAAAAGAAATAGCAGAAAATTTGTTGCAAAAAAAAGGAGGCTCCGCAGCGCCCCCCACGGTAAACGTCATCTGATACTTATATAACATCACCTTTGATGCTGGCAATTATGCCGGCCGGAAATAATGTTGTGGCCGATGCAATAAGGTAGAATCCTGCTATGTGTCCGAAGTTTTGACAGCACCTATCTCCAAGTGTTTTTAATACCTTCATGTTGGTTGTGTGTGGAAGCGCTTACAGCCAGATATCTAGTCTGAATTTGTAAAACGCGAAGCTGCGGGCTTCATGCATGTTTAATAATAAAAGTCAATCGGATAGCATGGGTTTGTGTGTTTGCGGTCTCTTAGACGCGCCCGCCACCTGTTTTACCGCCACTTCGCTGGTTCTCTATGGCTTTTTTAATTTCAGCAGCCAGTTCAAACTGGCCATTATCTGTAGCATGTTCAATAAGGGTTTTGCCCTGTATATTCTCTTCACCTCTTACAGCTTTCATGAAATCAACGGTGGAATTCAAATAAGAACCGTTCATTACC
>CAYVII010000245.1:0-2142 GCA_964451475.1 uncultured Rickettsiales bacterium | reverse complement strand
TATCGGCCTGCAACCGCAGAACTTCAATGTTTATGGCGGCTTCAAATTCCGCGGCCGTGACAAGGAAGAGTTCGAGAAAATCATTGATGACGCCAAAGCGGTTGAAGATGCAGGAGCATTTGCGGTTGTTATAGAAGGCGTAACCCGGAATCTGGCAAAACGCGTTACAGACAAGGTAAAAATACCAACTATAGGTATTGGCGCCGCAGTTGAATGCGATGGCCAGGTATTAGTGGCAGAAGATGTTCTTGGCCTTGGCAACGGCCAGAAACCGCGCTTTGTAAAAAAATATGCTGAACTGAACGAGATCATTAAAGATGCTTTCGCTGACTTTGCCCATGATATTAAGGAAGGCAAATTCCCCGCTAAAGAAAACTGCTACGAATAGCCATGGGTAATATACTCATCAATCTTGCAGGTAAAAATGATGCAGGGTTGATAGCAGCCATTAGAAGACGGGCAATACTTGCGCAGGCAACAACTATCTGGAGCAAAGAAGAACTGCAGCGCGCTGCCGATGCATTTGATGAAGGATATCTGGCAAAGGAAATAGAGCTGGGCCAGCCATTTTATATATTCAATAACCTTACCAGCAGCCTTGGGTTCGTTTCGTGGAGAGATGACTACTTAGCCTATTTATTTGTCAGCCCCGAAGGCCAGAATATGGGACTTGGCAAACAAATGCTGAAATTCGCGGAAAATAAGATCAGAATCGCAGGCCATAATAAAATATGGCTGTGGTCACACCCCTACCCCGAAAAATTCTATACGGCCAACGGCTTTGCAAAACTGCCCGAAACATATGCGCCCTTCGGGCTTTCGCTGAATAAATTTGAAAAGAAGATATAAAAAAACCCCGCCTGCATTACCGAAACGGGGTTTTAATTTTCTTAGTAAAGAACTAGCTTACCAGTTCCGCAATACGTTTGCTGTTGCGTGAAGCCTGCTCGTTAAGAGGTTCAAGCGCAAGAGCTGCTGTTTCTGCCGCAGTCTCAGATATTTTTGTAGCCTGCTGGATAGCTGCATCAAGGTTACGGCGTGCCTGAGTGTTCGCAAGTTCGAACAGTTCAGAAATAGAGCGCGCTGCAAGAGCCTGACGTGCCACTTCAACATTTTCAGCAAAACGTTCATTTGCCTGTGCTGCAAGTTCAGAACCTGCTTTTCTCCATGCTTTGGCAGCAGTAGAGTAGCTTTCAGAAAGTGCTGCAGCGTTTTCACGGCCAAGTTCAAAAGCACCGTTGGTGTTCTGACTTGCGCGGTTAGCTGCACGGCTGATGTTGTTTGAAATTTCTTTACTGATATTGCTCACGCGGTCAGAGATCTGTTTTGCGTTGCCCGAAGCGTTTGCAAATGCGCCGCGAAGAGCTTTAGAGCCACGGTCAAGGCTATCATTTACTGTATTTGCAGTCTGGCGTGCCGCGCTGCTGGTAGAACGTGAGATAGACGCAAGGCCAAGATCAATTGTGCCGGCTACGCGGTTTGCAGAAGAGCGGGCATTATTTGCAGACTGGTTTGTTGCTTTGCGCGCCGCGCTGGAGATAGAAGAAACTGAAGCGGTTCTTTTTGCAGATGACTTCTTCTTAGATTTTTTAGCTTTGGCAGCTTTTGCAGCCGGAGCCGAGCTTGTATCGAAATTATATTCGCCGCGTTTTTTTGTAGCGGATTTAGCATTAGCTGTAGTCATAAATATATCCTCCAAGATATGTTTTGTGCATTGCAATATAATATAATCGGGCAGTTGTTGCAAGAATTAATAACGCAGGCAACAGATCACACCCTGCATAAAGATTCCATACTGAAATAAAAGTGCGGCATAAGCCTTACAAATAGCGGCTTATGATATATCGTGGTCTCTTTCCAGAATATATTTAAGTTTACGTATTGCAAGCTTTGCAAGTTCATCGCTACCAAGCTTTGCATCACCTACGATCGATACCTCTTTTAAGGTAACAGGATCAATCGCGCTTACTTTAACGCTGCCACCCACACGGTAGAATTCAATTATGTAATCTTCATTCCTGTTCATCTGATTCTGCAGGCAGCATGTCTATGCGTATGCTGGTTATCTGGTTACGTATCTTGCCGACAACAGTGAATTCAAATTCTTTAAACTGGAATTTCTCACCTATCTCGGGGATATTT
>CAYVII010000244.1:0-2154 GCA_964451475.1 uncultured Rickettsiales bacterium | reverse complement strand
CTTGACGCTGGAATTCGGTCTGTTTCTGGCTCTTTCGGTATTTCTGATGATACTTATTGTTGCGGATTTTGAGACATACATAATACCTGATACATCCACGATAGGATCGCTGGTTGTTGGTATTGCCTATGTTTATTATACGCAGGCAGCATGGATAGATAATGTTACAGGGGCGGTAGTGTGCTTTATTATCGCCCTATTGTTAAAATACGGTTACCAGTACCTGACCAAAAAAGACGGGCTGGGAATGGGGGATGTAAAATTCCTTCCGGTGGCCGGATTATGGGTTGGTTTTACCCTTATGCCGTTTTATTTGATACTGGCAGGGGTGCTTGGAGTATTAACTGCTATAGTGTGGAAAATTATTCATAAAAATCCGCTGTTTCCGTTTGGGCCGGCATTGGCGGCGGCGGTGTTAATAACTTGCGTCTTTAAGGACACACTGCTGAATATTATGCAACCGTAGGGATGTAAGAAAAAATTTCATAAAGGTGTTAACTAAGTTTTTACTATAATCGGTGAAGTTAGGATTATGAAAAACCGTCCCCTTACTTTCAAAGCTATTACCTTAGCCGGAATCACTGTGCTTACAGGATGCGGTGGTTTGTATAATAATTATGATACCAATAATCCTGACCCGATAGACAGGGCATCAGGCAAAAACAGAAAAGATTTTATTGATAACCTTACTCCCGCGCCAAAGCCGGAAGTTGAGCAGAAAGTACAGCTGAAAACCCCGCCGATACCTAAGATGAGCGATGTTCTTACCGCTCCTACGGCGCCAAAAGTACCTTCAGACAAAACAGTTACTATTTCAGTTACGGACGATATTCAGCTTAAAGACGTATTCCTTGAGCTTTCACGCCTTGCAGACCTTGATATTGAGGTTGAAAGCGGAATCCAGGGCGGTGTTATCTTTAAGGCAAAAGATATGCCTATTAGCGAAGTGCTTGAGCGCATAACAAATCTTGCGGGGCTGCGTTATTCAGTGAAAAACGGCGTAGTGCGCATTGAAAACGACGAGCCTTTCATCAAAACATATCAGGCAAGCTTCCTTAACGTTGTAAGGACAAGCTCGGGCCAGATAGGCGCAGATACCAAGTTACAATCAGGCACCGGCGGTTCTGGCGGCGGCGGTTCTGGCGGCGGCGGTTCAGGAGGGGGCGGCAGCAACGGTTCTGACATTAAAATAAATTCTGCAAATGGCGGTGCAGGCGATATATGGGCGACTATTGAAAAAGAAATGAACAAGATCGTAAGATCTGTTCCGGTAAGAGCTTCATCGTCATCATCTGCTTCAACCCAAATGGCATCGGCTGACGGTTCATCGGGCCCTGGTTCACTAAGTGCAAGCGATGCATTTGTAATGATCAACCGTGAAGCGGGGTCAATACTTGTAAAAGCGAATGAAATAGGCCACCAGAAACTGAAAGAATATCTGGATCAGGTAAAATACTACTATTCAAGCCAGGTGCTGATTGAAGCGAAGGTTGTTGAAGTTTCACTTAACGACCAGTTCCGCAGCGGTATTGACTGGTCTTTAGTAACAAAGAATTCTCCGCTTGGTAACGGTATCGATATCAATACAGATGCAATTGAAGGTTTCCCTGAAGAAGTGTTCACCAATGGTGACAACATATTCACGATGGATTTCAAGCGCGGTGATATTACAGCTGCGGTAGAGCTTGCTCAGGTATTTGGTACCACGCGCACACTTTCAAGCCCGCGTATACTTGTAATGAATAACCAGCAGGCGATACTAAGCTTTGCAAGGAATGAAACTTATTTCACAATTGATTGTACGCAAAATGACGCGGTTACAAATAACGGTGACGTTACAACTCCGGCTAAAGTTAACGTAACAAGCCAGATCAATACAATACCAGTGGGTGTAATACTTAACCTGCAAAGCTCAATTGATACAGGCAGCAATGACATATTGATGAATATCAGGCCGACACTTTCACGCCTTACAGGTGAAGTTGTGAACGACCCTGCAACAACTATCTGCCTTGCGAACGCGGTAGCAAACGGTGCAAGCGAGGATATTCTCCAGATACAAAGCGGTATCCCGCAGGTTGACGTGCGCGAAATGGATTCTGTACTAAGACTGAAAAATAACGAAGTTATGGTCATTGGCGGTATGATAGAGCA
>CAYVII010000243.1:0-2157 GCA_964451475.1 uncultured Rickettsiales bacterium | reverse complement strand
TATATAGATAGCGCAATATATAATAAAGCAAAGCTGCTCTATCTTTCTGAAAAGCTAATTAACGCAATAAAAAACGGGATTAATGATATAGCGTCTCAAAACAATATACGCAGCAAGAAGCATAAGGAAATAATATTTCCCAAAGATACGAAAATATTAATAGCTGACGATGACGAGATAGTTAATCTTATGCTGAGCAGAAAATTCAAGCAAGCATGCTGCGAAATTACTTATGCCAGAGATGGCAACGAAGCCTTGAGATATTTACAATCAGAGAGATTCTCCTTAATTATACTGGACGGTATGATGCCTGGATATGGAGGAATAGAGTTAGTAAAAATTATCAGAGCCGAGCCTAAATATTCAAAAACACCTGTAATTCTACTTTCTGCAACCAAAACAGAAGAAGATATTAAAGAAGCTATATATGTCGGCGCAGATTGTTACCTTACCAAGCCTTTTAATCCAGAGGATGTCCTCGAAAAAGGCTTTGACCTACTCAATAGCATAAATAATTAATACTAATATTGGGATAATAGTTGGCAAGTACCTAACTCTAGCATCGTTTAAAGTAGCGGCACTTCGTTTTCTTCGAGACTAGCTTAATTCAGAGCTTAAAACGCTGCCTATAGAAATATCAACGCCGATCTTGATCTTTAAGATAAAATATCTTGACCTATACTCCTTTATTTTTAAAAGTTTTATATGCTCTCTAATAACAAAGCATGTAAATATATTTACATACTATTGATTGGAGGTTTTCTAGGGCTGTCTCCTTCAATATCAAATGCTGCAGCAATTGATATTCCCGCATCGGCAGATGCAGGACGCATTAAACCCGAAGAAAAACTTCCCGGCACAATACCTGAAAAGGTTGATGAGCTTCCCTTGCCCTATGTTCCGGAAACTACGCTGGCACCCGAGGGCGCAGAAAATATAAGATTTGTTTTAAAAGAATTGAAAGTTGAAGGCTTAACCGCATTTCCTCAAAATAAAATAACTGAGATTTATGCAGTTCATCTTGAAACAGAAATATCTTTAAAAGCCATTTATGAAGTGGCTGACAAAATAACTGCATTATATCGTGAGAACGGCTTTTTCCTATCCCTTGCATATGTGCCTGAACAGGGCATTAAAGACGGGAAAGTAGTTATAAAAGTTGTTGAAGGTAAGATCGGAAAAGTTTCATTTAATAGTAAAACCGGCAGTAACCACATTATAAAAAAACATATTAAAAACCTTGAGCGTCAGAATCCTTTGACGTCTGAGTATATGGAAAGTTTTCTTTTAAGGCTTAATGATCTGCCCGGATATTCTTTTAGTGGAGTTCTTTCATTACTTGAAGGCGGGAAAGAAGGCGAAGTTGAACTTACGCTAATAGCCAAAGAAAAAAAAGGCCGTTTCAATATCGGTTTTGATAACTTCAGTTCACGCTTCCTTGGCCCAAACCAGCTTTCGGCCAATTACACCGACAGCTTTTTACCAATGCAGCAAACAATTATATCGGGCGGAACAACCTTGCCTGTAGATGAATTGAATTATACAACACTTAGCCATGAGATCGCACTGGCACCAAACCTTGTATTCTCTCTTACAGGCTCAATAACCCGCGCAGAACCGGGTTATACCCTTAAACCTTTTGATGTTCAAAGTGACTCAAGCTATCTGGCCGGCAGTTTTTCATATCAGGCGATCCGCCAGCGTGACAAAAATTTATCACTAAAGCTTACTCTAGATAGCCGTAATAGTGATACTGATAGCCTTGGCATAAAAATATCTCAAGACCGTATACGCGCCGTACGTGCCAATGCAGTATTTGATAAGCTTGATAACTGGCATGGCTACAATATTGCCAGCTTAACATTAAGCCATGGTATAAATGCCTTCGGCTCAAGCGATGCCGGTGATCTTGATATCTCCCGCGCAGAAGCAAAGCCGGATTTCAGGAAAGCTGAACTCACACTTACACGTTTGCAAGATGTTGGTAATAATTTCAGCATATTACTTTCTACTCAGGGTCAGGTTGCATCTGGCCCCTTATATTCATCTGAAGAATTTGGTTACGGAGGCCAGTCTTTTGGCCGTGCTTACGATGCATCAGAAATAAGTGGTGAACATGGCTTGGCCGCAACGGCCGAGTTACGCTATAACGGCTTT
>CAYVII010000242.1:0-2162 GCA_964451475.1 uncultured Rickettsiales bacterium | reverse complement strand
ACAGAATTATCTCGGCATGGCCGATAAGATTTTCCTCGGCAACGAAACCAGGGGTCGGGAAGCGGCTATCTTGCGAGTTATCACGGTTATCGCCCATCATGAAATAATGCTTAGGCGGCACTTTGTAAACTTGCGTGCTATCTACGAACTGGTTGTAGCCTTCATCAAGCACATTATGCTTCACGCCGTTTGGAAGTGTTTCAATAAGCTTAGTAAGCACCATGCTTTTTTCGGTATCCATGTAGTCACCGTCATCTACCAGATCAACCGGTTGGCCGTTGATGTGCAGAACACCGTTTACAACCTGTATCTCATCACCCGGCAGGCCGATAAGGCGTTTGATGAAAACATCATCACCCATCTGGCGACCCGGAACCTTGAACACTACAATGTCACCACGCTCAGGCGTTGTAAACAGCACGCGGCCTTTAAATAAATTCGGACTAAGCGGAAATGAGTTGTTGCTGTATCCGTAAGAGAATTTTGAAACTATAAGGTAATCACCAATTTCCAGCGTAGGCATCATTGAACCTGAAGGGATATGGAAAGGCTGGTAAAAGAAACTGCGGAATAAAAGCGCAAGCAGCAGTGCCCATGCGAATGTCTTAAAAACATCCCACCAGCTGTTGTCATCTATCTTTTCTTCTTTAGTTTTTTTAGCTGATTTTTTCATTTGCGCAGAATTCCAACCTGTAAGCCCGGATAAATATATGATTTACGGATAGTTTCAAGGTAAATCAGAATCAGGGCAATTAAGCAAGAAGCAGGCAAATTAACTATGAAATATTTGTGACAATTATCCAAGCTGGTGCATAAAATATAATCAAAAACCACTGGTTAGCTTAAGTTATGGCTTGCACAGGCACTTGCCGCGATTAAAGATATTATTCCAAAACCCACTGATTTCGGCTAGTATATGCACATGACAAAACCTAACCCCAACCAGGAAACATTACAAGAAATGCTGCGTGTGGACCACGCCGGAGAATACGGCGCGAACCGCATTTACGAAGGCCAGCTGCTTGTGTTAGGTAAAAGTGAAATGGCCCCTACCCTTAAGCATATGCTTGAGCAGGAAAAGGAGCATTTAAAAAAATTCGACCAGCTTCTGAACGATAATAAAGTGCGCCCTTCAATGCTTATGCCGCTCTGGCATGTTGCGGGACTTGCGCTTGGTGTTGGTTCTGCCCTCCTTGGTAAAAAAGCGGCAATGGCCTGTACTGTGGCGGTGGAAGAGGCAATTGAAGAACATTACAACAGCCAGATCGAGCTGATAAAAGACGAAGAACTGAAAAAGACCATCACTAAATTCCGTGATGAGGAAGTTGAACATAAAGATATTGCAATACAAAACCAGGCAAAGGAAATGAAAGGATACACTCTTTTCAGCAATGTGATAAAGCTTGGCGCTAAAGCCAGCATAATGATAGCTAAAAAAATATGCCTGCTTGCCGTTATAGGCATTCCGTTTGCAGCGCAGGCCGGCCAGTATGAAGAAGGCGTAAGCGCACTTAAACGTGGTAATTATATTGCCGCATATAACATAATCAAACCTCTTGCAGCTACGGGCAACCCCGATGCGCAGTTCACTCTTTGCGGCATGTTCTATAACGCCCAGGGTGTTCCGAAAAATGATTACGAGGCATCACGCTGGTGCCATGCGGCAGCGCAGAACGGCCAGATAGAGGCGATGTATAATTTAGCGCTTATGTACCAGAACGGTGAAGGCGTGGGACAAAACTTTGTTGAAGCAAAGAAATGGTATCATGATGCGGCAGAACGCGGCCATAAAGATGCGGAATTCAATCTGGCCGAACTTAACGGTTCCAACCTGCGCACAGCGCAGATGCTAAACCAGAATATGCCCGCTAATTCACCTATGAATTATGCTCCCATGAACTCACCTCTGAATGCAGCGCCTATGAACGCAACGCCAGCGCAAATGGCATCTGCACCGCAAGCTATGCCACCGCAAATGATGCAGCAGGCGCCTGCCCCGCAACCGCAAATGATGGCTGCTGCACCGCAGGTTCCCGTAATGCAGCAACAGCCTGCCCAGCCAAGGCCTGTACAAATGGCAAGTATTGCGCCCGCTTACGTACCTGCACCTAAAGTAAAAGCCGCGCAGCTTCAGGCAATTGAACCGGCATCAGGTAATGTTA
>CAYVII010000241.1:0-2180 GCA_964451475.1 uncultured Rickettsiales bacterium | reverse complement strand
ACCCTTCATGATAGATATTTCACCGCCTCCACCGCCTTCGCGCTGCCATTGCCTGCGTTCAAACTTTGCCGAACTGTCTGATACCTGCTCTATCTTTTCGAAGCTTTCGCATATCTGGTCACGTAGGGTCTTGAACCATTTGGCAGCTTTTAGCTTCCTTTCTTCCAATAAATCTGTCATAGTAACTTATGCTTTATTCACAAATATTTGCTGCCTTATTCTGTATAATGCTGGCTTCTTGTGCAAGCGGAAATTCAGTTGAACCCCCTGAGCAGCAGCCCGGGCATAATTATCCTTATTATTACAATAATTAGCTATTCAATTGCCTGATCACGCTCAGTAATGGATTTTTTCAGCAATATTATACTTATACGGCGGTTTTTAGGGCTGTCGGGGTCTTTATCGAAATGCTCTTTATCTGCCCTTCCCTCAACACGGTAAACACGGTCATCGGGTAATCCGCGCGTTGTAAGGAACTGGCGGCTGGCATTTGCACGCTCGGCCGAAAGATCCCAGTTAGTGCGCACACCCTTATATGCCTTGGAGTCGGTATGACCGATAACAGCGATTTTATTATCAACCTTCGTAATAATATCCGTAAGCTTCGCAAGTAGCGGCTGTACGTCGGGACGTAAGTTGGAACTGCCCAGTTCAAACATACTCATACCTTCAAGGTCGGTGATCTGGATGCGCAGTCCTTCCTGCGTCTGGTCAATTTTTAGGTTTTGCTTGAACTCACTAAGGCTGGCATCACTATCAACCGCTTTCTCAATTTCACTCTTAATGCTTTCAAAACGCTTCTTCTCAAGTTCGGCTTCAACCGCTTCTGCCTCGTTCTGTGAAAGCCTGATCTCATCGCCTTCATCCTCTATCTCCACTTCCGGAGCCTGAGGAGCCTGCACTGCAGGACCAATGGTTGGCGGCGCGCCATATACAACACCGGGAGCCGATGCAGGTTTTGTCTGTATTCCGTCTTCCTGGTTACCGACACTGCCCTGCAGGTCCTGCCCCGCATTATCACGAATGCCGACAGTAGGCTGGAAATAATCTGATATACCAACAAGCTTTTCTTTAGGAACTTGTGTGATTAGCCATAATAGTAAGAAGAAAGCCATCATCGCGGTAACGAAATCGGCATAAGCAACCTTCCAGGCGCCGCCGTGGTGACCACCACCGCCGCCTTTCTTGATCTTTTTTATTATTATTGGCTTTTTGCCTTTGTCTTTACCGCTCATATTGCCATGCTAGCTGTAATATATGAAGAATCTGTAAAGACGGCATTTTCAAAAAAATCCTGCAAATAACTGTTTTTCATATACTCTTTGTTAACCATTTTGGGTTTAACTGGCTCCATGGCAATTATAATCGGTCTTGTAGTAGTTCTTGGTTGCGTCTTCGGCGTTTATGCTGCGGTAGGCGGCAACATGGGAATTATTATGCACGCCCTGCCGCACGAACTTGCAACGATCTTTGGCGCTTCAATAGGTGCCTGCATAATTGCAAACCGCGGACATATATTAAAAGGCATGCTTAAAGGCATGGGTAAGACCTTCAAGGGCCCGCAATTTAAAAAACAGGATTATATTGACCTTCTTTGCCTGCTGTTCCAGCTTGTGAAACTGGCAAAATCAAAAGGTCTTATTGCACTTGAACCGCATATTGAAAAACCTTCAGAGTCAGACCTGTTCCAGAAATACCCTAAAATTCTGCACGATCACTTCGCATGTGATTTTATATGCGATACTTTCCGTATGATAACCATGAGCCTTGAAGACCCTTATCAGGTTGAAGACGCCATGCAGAAACAGCTTGATAAACACCACCACGAGGCAACCCACCCCGGCCATTCACTGCAAACAATGGCAGACGGCCTTCCCGCTATCGGTATCGTGGCCGCGGTACTTGGCGTGATCAAAACGATGGGCTCTATTTCAAGCCCTGTAGAAGTTCTTGGTGCCATGATCGGCGGCGCTCTTGTAGGTACGTTCCTTGGTGTATTCTTATCTTATTGCCTTATTGGCCCTATGGCTTCCCGCCTTAACGAGATAATGGAGGAGGAAGCACAGTATTACTATATTATCCGTGACATCCTTGTAGGCTACCTGCACGGTCAGGCAGTGCAGATTGCGGTTGAAGTTGGCCGCGGCAACGTGCCAAGCCTGCTGCAACCCACTTTCTTT
>CAYVII010000240.1:1292-2188 GCA_964451475.1 uncultured Rickettsiales bacterium | reverse complement strand
AAAGCTTGAAGAGGCTATCAAAAACATGCGTGGCGGCAAAGTGGCCGATAGCCCAAATGCCGAAGATAGCTATGAAGCCCTGAAAAAATACACCAAAGATTTCACCGAAGCTGCCAAAAAAGGTAAGCTTGATCCTGTTATAGGCCGCGACGAAGAAATTCGCCGTACAATTCAGGTTCTGTCACGCCGTACAAAAAACAACCCTGTATTAATAGGCGAACCCGGCGTTGGTAAAACCGCAATCGTTGAAGGCCTTGCCCAGCGTATAATTGCAGGCGATGTTCCCGAAGCATTAAAGAACAAAAAACTTCTTTCATTAGATCTGGGCGCACTTGTAGCGGGCGCAAAATTCCGTGGTGAATTCGAAGAACGTTTAAAATCTGTACTAAATGAAATAAATTCGGCCGCAGGCGAAATAATATTATTCATCGATGAACTTCACACATTAGTTGGCGCAGGTGCAGCAGAAGGTTCAATGGATGCATCCAACCTTTTAAAACCAGCACTTGCACGCGGTGAATTGCACTGCGTTGGTGCAACCACACTGAATGAATACCGCAAATATATAGAAAAAGACGCAGCTCTTGCCCGCCGTTTCCAAAGCGTATTTGTTTCTGAGCCTACGGTGGAAGATACAATTTCTATCCTGCGCGGCCTAAAGGAAAAATACGAACTTCACCACGGCGTAAGAATATCTGATACGGCAATAGTTGCCGCAGCAACACTTTCTAACCGCTATATCACAGACAGGTTCTTACCCGATAAAGCTATTGACCTGGTTGACGAAGCCGCATCCCGCCTGCGTATGGAGGTTGATTCCAAGCCCGAAGAGATAGATGAACTTGACCGCAAAATAATCCAGCTGAAGATTGAGCGCGAGGCACTTAAGAAAGAAG
>CAYVII010000240.1:0-1282 GCA_964451475.1 uncultured Rickettsiales bacterium | reverse complement strand
AAAACTTCAGGCCGAACTTGATGATCTTGAGCGTAAATCAGCAGACCTGACAGGCAAATGGCAGCAGGAAAAAAGTAAGATATCCTCTGTAAAGAACATCAAGGAAGAGCTTGATAGAGCCAAAACAGAACTTGAGATTGCGCGGCGCAAAAGTGACCTGGCAAGAGCCGGCGAGCTTACCTACGGCATAATACCAAATCTTGAAAAGAAACTGGAAAGCGGCGCAAACAGTAGCGCTAATATGCTGCGCGAAACAGTCACCGAAAATGATATTGCCGCGATCGTTAGCCGCTGGACAGGTGTTCCGGTAGAAAAAATGCTGGAAGGCGAACGCGACAAACTAATCAAGATGGAAGAATTTCTAAACAACCGCGTTATTGGCCAGCAAGAAGCTTTAGTTGCAGTTTCAAACGCAGTACGCCGCGCCCGCGCAGGCATTCAAGACCCTAACCGCCCTATAGGCTCGTTCCTTTTCTTAGGCCCTACAGGCGTTGGCAAAACAGAACTTAGCAAAGCACTGGCCGAGTTTTTATTTGATGACGAAAGCGCTTTGATACGCATTGATATGTCTGAATACATGGAAAAACACGCAGTTGCCCGCCTTGTCGGCGCACCTCCGGGCTATGTTGGGTACGATGAAGGTGGCACACTAACAGAAGCCGTTCGCCGCAGGCCATATCAGGTAATTTTGTTCGATGAGGTTGAAAAAGCCCACCCTGACGTATTCAATATATTACTTCAGGTACTAGATGACGGTCGCCTGACCGATGGTCAGGGACGCACGGTGGATTTCAAGAACACTATTATAATATTAACATCAAACCTTGGCGCAGAATATCTGGCTGAACTGACTGAAGGTAAAGACAGCAACTCCGTGCGTGAAAAAGTAATGGAACGCGTTCGTCAGGCATTCCGCCCTGAGTTTCTGAACAGGCTGGATGAAATAATATTATTCCACCGCTTAAGCCTTGATAACATGGACGCGATAGTTGATATCCAGCTTAAAGGCCTTGTTAAACGTCTGTCAGAACGCAATATCAGTCTGGAGCTTGACGGCAAAGCGCGTGAATGGCTTGCCCAGAAAGGTTATGACCCTGTCTACGGCGCTCGCCCTTTAAAACGCGTTATTCAGAAAGAGCTGCAGGATCAGCTTGCGGTTCAGATATTAAGCGGCAAAGTAACAGATGGCAGTAAGCTAAAAATATCGGTGAAGGATGACAAGCTTTCATTAAAGTAATTTCCTGATAGGAAATTTATAAGACGGCTATACAATGGTAATATC
>CAYVII010000239.1:0-2192 GCA_964451475.1 uncultured Rickettsiales bacterium | reverse complement strand
GCACATTGCGCGGAATAACGGTTTTGAACACTTTGCTGCCCATATAATCACGCACGTCATTTTCTACTTGAAGGGAGAGATTGTTGCGTCGATCATACATTGTAAGCAATACGCCTTCGATCTTCAGCATGGGGTTAAGTGATTTCTTCACCATATCAATAGTGCGAAGAAGGTGGCTAAGTCCTTCAAGTGCATAGAATTCGCACTGAAGAGGAATGATAACAGTATCGGCCGCAACCACGCAGTTTAGCGTAAGAAGGCCAAGTGAGGGAGGGCAATCAATTATAATGTAATCATATTCCTCACGGGCGCGGGCGATTTTTGATTTTAGTATGAATTCGCGGTTTTCAGCATCGCGAAGCTCAAATTCAGCGGCTGAAAGATCCACTGTTGCAGGAACAACTTTAAGGGTAGGAAAGTCAGTATTTACAATAGATTCTTCAAATTCGCCACCATTGGTAAGCACGTTATATATGGTAACACGGCGATGGAATGCAGATATACCGAAGCCCGTGGATGCATTGCCCTGCGGGTCCATATCTACCAGCAATACTTTTTTGCCAATGGTTGCAAGTGCTGCAGCAAGGTTTACGGCAGAAGTTGTTTTGCCAACGCCGCCCTTCTGGTTTGCTAATGCTATGATTTTTCCTGTCATTGCTTCCTCTCAAGGTTACTGATAACTAATATTGAAGCTTCCGGCTCGGTTACGCTAGGGTGGCTTTTAACTTCAAACGACCAATCTTGTTTTGCTTTATCTAATTCAATAGCAGCAGTCTTTCCTTTTGGCAAGATTAAAGTGAAGCGGTTCAAGTCATTGTTATTTTTTAAATTAAATGCTAAGCGAAAAATCTCAGTAATTTCAGCAAGGGCTCTTGCAGTGATAAGAATATGAGATTTGTCTGCTATGTAAACTTTGGCTTTTTCTGCGCGTTCAGTGTAGGCTTTACAATTGGTTAGGTCAAGATTTCGGCAGGCTTCGTTCAGAAAAATGCATTTTTTCATGTCACTTTCAACCATGACTACAGGGAGCTTTGTTGCAGCTGCAAGCACTATAGCGGGCAGACCGCCACCGCTTCCTATATCGATGATTCCCGATGTTTCACGTGGAACATAGGAGGCTAACTGCAGGGAGTCTTCAATGTGACGCTTCCATATCTGGGCGATGGTATTATTAGAGATAAGATTGACTTTTGCCTGCCATTTTTTTAGAATCTCAACATAATCAGATAGTTGCAAAAATGTTTCACGTGAAACATGATATTTTTGCCCGAATCTGATCTGAATTTCGTCCTTATTTTCTTCCATGAGTTTACCAATAGAAGCTTCGGGGAGAGGAGGCAAGAGGAAATTAAGCGATTTTTTTGCGTTTATTGATGTGGAATATCAGAGCCGTGATAGCAGCGGGGGTCACGCCCGGTATACGTGAAGCTGCGGCAATATTATCGGGGCGCAGGTTAGTAAGTTTTGAGCGTACCTCATTTGAAAGACTTGCAACCTCAGCATAGTTAATATCAGCCGGTATGCGGATATTCTCTTCTTTGCGAAATTCTTTTATTTCAGCGTCCTGACGTTGCATATAGCCGCTATACATAGCTTCGGCCTTGATATTTATAAGCAGGTCACGCGGAGTTTTTGCAGTTTCTTCCCATGCGCTGTTAATTTGCTCCATAGTAACACTCGGATAGCGCAGAAGGTCAAAAGCTGAGCGTTTTACACCGTCTTTGCTAAGGGTGATACCTTTAGTTTCAAGCTTATCAGGCGTTATAGGATTCGCTTTAAAAGTATTTATCCAGCTATTCAGGCTTGAAATTTTATTACGGAAAGCTTCTTTGCGTGTTGTTGAGGCAAAGCCCAGATCGATTGCTTTTTGTGTCAGGCGCTGGTCGGCATTATCCTGCCTTAATGTCAGGCGGTATTCAGCACGGGATGTGAACATACGGTATGGTTCAGATGTACCAAGTGTAATAAGGTCATCTATCATTACGCCGATGTAAGACTCAGAACGGCTTGTTGTGAATTCGCGGCCCTGAAGTTTAAGTGCCGCATTCACACCGGCAACTAAACCTTGTCCGCCTGCTTCTTCATAGCCTGTAGTGCCGTTGATCTGGCCGGCAAGGAAGAGTCCGTCTATCTTTTTGGTCTCTAATGTATTTTTCAGCTCACGCGGGTCGACATAATCATATTCTATGGCA
>CAYVII010000238.1:0-2243 GCA_964451475.1 uncultured Rickettsiales bacterium | reverse complement strand
TCTGGAAACAGCAAACAGGCTTGAAGATGAAACATATGAATTAATGCTCAGCAACGGGGAAACTTTAAATACTGACTGCTTACTTCTTGCCGCCAGCATTAGTAACACTGAGCTTACAAACAAGATCCCCGGCTCTATCGCCTCTGTTACGGGCACTTACTATGCCAATGTAATGACTCATTTTACACTACCGGAAACACTTACAGATGAACAGATAAACCATATACACTTTACCTTGCAGCAGGAATTTGGCGCAGCCTTCACCTGCGTAGACGCCAGAGAAAGACGCTATGTTGTTTACAAACCTTCACCTAATCAGGGCAGCCAGAAAGAAAGACATTTCTATAACAGCAAAGATAACCCTGTTCCTATTGATGAATGGGAAAGCCGCACAAAAGAAAATACAAGTGAACTGAGCGGACTTAAAATAATTGAACTTGTCAGTGAAACCTACACGGTTTTAAAACATGCCAAATTCCTGCATTGTGAGGAAGGCTATGTTTTCAATGTAGCATCTGCCGATAGTAAAGGAGGCAGCATACGCAGTGTACGTACACTTGGCGGGAAGAAAATAGCACCCAATGTGCATGTCATACACGCTCCAAAACTTACCAACTCATTTCTTGCCGGGCTTGAAAGCGTTCACCAGATGTTGCTTTCGGCAGGCGAGCCCGGTCTTCCCACACATAAGGAACACGGCGTTGGCCCTTCAAAAATTGATGTAATGGAACTATCAAAACATATAAGCTTTGATAATATCCCTGATGTAAACAGGGCTGATGCAATAAATTCTGCAATAGCACACAGGCTTCCGCTATCTATGGTCAACCCTATTGCGCCTGAGTTTTTTGTAAGGCCTTTGATGTTAACGGAGCGCAGCAGTTTTGCTGAAAAGCTGGAAAAAGATACTAAAGAACCGGCCTTAGTTAACTAGCTTTATTCATCTTCCATCTTGTGTGCATCAATATGCTTTCTGGCTTTTTCAGCCTTTAGGCGCTCAAGCTCTTTCTCTTCTTTTGTACGCCCGAATTTAACACGGTTATGCTCCGCCCTTTTTTTATCATCAGCGCGGGTCTTTTCTTTTTTCTTTTTATTAAAATTAACAATCTGGGTCATACCAAGCTTATATCACACCCTGCACCTGAATTCAAATATTGGCAGTAATCTTAATTACAGTTACATTCTATCGGCAATAACATAGCAGGAAAAAATATGAGCAAACGTCTTAACTACGCTGCACTTTCAAATGAACAGATGAAAATACAAAGCAGCATGAGCGCACTTGGCAGGAAATCCCTTGGTAACAAGCTTATCGATCTGGTTGAAATACGCGTTTCACAAATAAACGGCTGCGCATTCTGCCTTGATATGCATGTAAAAGAAGCAAAGATACATGGCGAGAACGAACTGCGCGTTTACCATATTTCCGTATGGCGCGAGTCACCTTTGTTCAGCGCAAAAGAACGCGCCGCACTTGAATGGGCGGAAGCAGTAACAAAACTGGGCGAGCATGGCGTTAGCGATGAAATTTACCAGCAAGCACTTGCCCAATTCTCTGAAAAAGAACTTTCAGACCTGACATTTGCAATTGCCAGCATTAATTCATGGAATCGTCTGGCAATAAGCTTCCGCATTGTACCTGGCTCGCTGGATAAATTCTACGGCCTCGAAAAATCAGGCCTCGCCGCATAATTCAAGCTTTACGCCTAGGCCTAATTTTACCTACCAGCTTCACCAGTTTTTCTACAACAAAGCCAAGTACAAGGCCGCTTACAGCGCAAACCAGTGCCTTAACAAACCATTGCAACGCAGCTATTTCAGGTAGTACATGCTTCAGCTCTTCAAGCATATGATGCAAAGGTGGAATTCCGTGGGCAATAATTTCTGCACCCACCCAAAGCATTGCGGCAGTACCAACATAGCTTAGGACTTTCAAAAAATACGGCATGAACTTAACAATGCCACGGCCTATTTTTTGCGTAAAACGGCCAAATCTCTCTTTTGCAAAATGCAGCCCGATATCATCCGCCTTCACTATCAGCCCTACAAACCCATAAACCGCAATTGTTATAACAACCGCTACCGTGGCAAGCACTATAGCCTGCGTTGCAAAAGGTTTATCGGCCACTCCGGCATATGCAATTGCAATTATCTCTGCCGAAAGTATCAGATCTGTTCGCACTGCGCTTGCCGTCCTGATCTTCTCAAGCTCTTCAGGAGTAATAATTTCCGCCTGCGCTGTT
>CAYVII010000237.1:0-2248 GCA_964451475.1 uncultured Rickettsiales bacterium | reverse complement strand
AATGTCAGGCCGCTGGGCAACAAGTCTTCAGCCGGCGTGCCGGACAGGGTTGATGTGTTCCTTGACAGAGCCACAAAAGGATAGCTGATCAATGGAAAATAATGTTGCTCTTACTTTAATCTGTTTATTTATTTCTGGTTGTGCGTTCTTTCTTTACAGGTCAACACCAAATTTCCAGACAATCAACTTCCGTGAAAAAATAATCAAATCATTACTTGTAGCAGCAAGCTTATTTTCAATCCTTATCACAGGCGCGATCGTATTTTCGGTCATATACGAATCCTGGCTGTTCTTTGAGATAATACCTATTCAGGAATTTTTATTCGGTACCGAATGGAGCCCGCAGATCGCAATGCGTGCAGACCAGGCAGGAAGCAGCGGCGCGTTTGGCGCAGTGCCTCTTTTTGTGGGTACAGCCCTTATTACGATTATAGCCATGCTTGTTGCAGGCCCGCTTGGTTTATTTTCGGCCATATATCTTTCCGAGTACGCAAGCCGCTCTTTCCGCTCTTATGTAAAACCCGCACTGGAAATACTTGCAGGTATACCTACCGTTGTTTACGGTTATTTTGCGGCACTTACAGTTGCCCCGATGATCCGTGATATCGGTGAAAATTTTGGTCTTGATGTAGCTTCTGAGTCTGCCCTTGCCGCAGGTCTTGTCATGGGCATTATGATAATACCTTACGTACTTTCACTTTCCGACGACGTTATAAATTCTGTACCGCAAAGCCTGCGTGACGCATCGTACGGGCTTGGCGCAACCAAGTCTGAAACTATTAAGCGCGTGGTTGTTCCCGCTGCGCTGCCCGGCATTATGGGCGCAATGCTGCTTGGCATTTCACGCGCGGTTGGCGAAACCATGATTGTCGTGATGGCGGCAGGGCTTGCTGCCAACCTTACCATCAATCCGCTGGAATCGGTAACAACTGTTACGGTGCAAATTGTAACATTGCTTACGGGCGATCAGGAGTTTGACTCCCCTAAAACGCTTTCTGCCTTTGCACTTGGTTTAACATTATTTGTGGTAACGTTGTTCCTGAACCTGTTCGCGCTGCGTATCGTGAAAAAATACAGAGAGAAATATGACTAAAGAAGTTGCCAATTTAAAAAAACGCCATGCGGCAGAGAAGCGCTTCAAGTATTTCGGGCTTGGGGCTATCGGCTTTGCGTTCCTGTTCCTTGGTTACCTTCTTTTCTCTATTCTTGGCAACGGCCTAAGCGGATTTACCCATACGGAAATAAAACTGAAAGTGGTTGTTAGCGATGATGCGACGACATCTATAAGAGAAGCTTTGGATGCTGCAATTCCGGGTGTAGAGGAAACTGAAGACCGCCGCGCGCTTTACGGACTTGTTGCGGAAACAAATGAATTCACCTTACAGAAAATGCTACAGGAAGATCCTTCACTTCTTGGCAAAACAATTGAGTTCCATGCGGTTGCAGAAGAAAGTGTTGATATTTACTACAAACAAAAATTCCACGGCTGGCAGGAACGCGTTAGCCCGAAGCAAAAAGAGTTTTTGAAAAAGCTGGAAGAAAAAGACGCGGTATCTAAGAATTTCAATATAATGTTCTTTACCAGCGGTGATAGCCAGGACCCTGAGATGGCGGGTATCGCATCTGCGCTTATCGGTTCATTATTAACAGTTACAATTTGTATGGCGGTTGCACTGCCGATTGGCATCATGACCGCAATTTATCTTGAAGAATTTGCACCAAAGAACCGCATAACCGACCTTATTGAAGTGAACATCAACAATCTTGCAGCCGTTCCCTCGATAGTATTCGGTCTGCTTGGCCTTGCAGTTTACCTCAACTTCTTCGGGATGCCGCGCTCTGCCCCCGTTGTTGGCGGCTTGACGCTGGCGCTAATGACAATTCCGGTAATAATAATTGCATCACGCGCTGCACTTAAAGCAGTGCCTCCATCTATCCGTCAGGCGGCAATGGGGCTTGGGGCATCTCCGCTTCAAACTGTTTTGCACCATTCACTGCCGCTGGCGCTGCCCGGCATTATGACAGGCGCAATTCTTGGACTGGCCCGCGCTATTGGTGAAACCGCACCGCTACTGATGATCGGTATGGTTGCGTTCATTGCCGATATCCCTAAAAAATTCTCTGACCCCGCAACCGCAATGCCGGTGCAGATCTTCTTATGGTCAAAAAATAACCAGCCGGGTTTTGTGGAAAAGACCGCGGCAGCCATAATAGTATTACTGGTCATACTTATAATCATGAACATCAT
>CAYVII010000236.1:0-2303 GCA_964451475.1 uncultured Rickettsiales bacterium | reverse complement strand
GCAAGTTCGTGCCCCTGCAACATCATTTGCATTGCGCGTTCCTGCCTGTTGGCAAGCGTGCTCATATTTATGCCATGAATTCGGGAAGGAACTTTTCGTGTGCTTCCCTCAGTTCTGCCACTTCAATATCTATCTTGCCGTCAACATGAAGTTTTGTGCCTTTAACCTTACCGATCTTTACCGCTTTGATGCCGGCTTCTTCAGCTTTATTCAAAATGGTCTGCGGAAATTTAGTTGTTACAACGTAGCGTGCCTGATCTTCTGCAAATAGCATTGCGTGCAGAGGAAGTTCAGCCGGAAGCTTATTGATATCTGCGCCAAGTCCGCCAGTAATTGCCATTTCAGCAAGTGAAATAAGCAGCCCGCCGTCAGCAATATCGTGGCAGGCAGTAATAAATTCATTCATGCTAAGAACAAACTCGCCGTGTTTGCGCTCTGCTGCAAGGTCAACGCGCGGAGGGGCTGATTTTGCGCAGCCGCATACGTCACGGCAGTAAATTGAACTACCGAATTCGCCTTTAGTTTCACCAATAACAATGATGGCCTCGTCTTCTTCCTTGAAGCCAATAGTTTTGCGCGTTTCGATATCCTGAATCAGGCCAACGCCGCCGATTGCAGGGGTTGGGAAAACGCCGCTTCCCATAGTTTCATTGTAAAGTGATACGTTGCCCGAAATGATCGGGTAATCAAGCGCAGTACATGCTTCTGACATACCTTCAAGGCAGCCTACTATCTGGCCCATGATCTCAGGCTTTTGCGGGTTGCCGAAGTTCAGGCAGTTTGTGATTGCCAGCGGTTTTGCGCCGGTTGCAATGATGTTGCGGTAAGTTTCCGCAACAGCTTGTTTGCCGCCTTCAACAGGGTCTGCAAAACAGTAACGCGGTGTGCAGTCTGTAGTTATTGCCAAACCTTTCTTCGTGCCGTGTACGCGCACCATAGATGCATCGCCGCCCGGCAAGATTATTGTGTCAGCCATTACCTGATGGTCATATTGCTGGTAGATCCAGCGTTTTGACGAAAGATCAGGTGAAGATAGAAGCTTTATCAGTGTTTCTTCATAATCAGCGGGAGCAGGGATGAATTCATATTCAGCGCGCTCGGTGATCTTGTTTATTTTGTAAGGGCGGTCATAAACCGGAGCTTCATCACCAAGTGGGGCAATTGGAAGATCCGCATCAACATTGCCGTTCAGTTTTAGCACCATACGGCCTGTATCTGTCAGTTTACCTATAACGGCAAATTCAAGATCCCATTTTTCAAATATTGCGCGCGCCTGGTCTTCTTTGCCCGGTTTCAATATCATCAGCATGCGTTCCTGGCTTTCCGAAAGCATCATTTCGTAAGTGGTCATGCCTTCTTCACGTTGTGGAACTTTTTCCATCCACATCTCAATACCCATGCCGCCTTTAGACGCCATTTCGATTGATGAAGAAGTTAAACCTGCTGCGCCCATGTCCTGAATCGCAACGATAGCATCTGTCTGCATAAGTTCCATGCAGGCTTCAATAAGTAGTTTTTCAGTGAAAGGGTCACCAACTTGTACGGTCGGGCGTTTTTCTTCTGCGTCTTTGCCGAATTCAGCAGAAGACATTGTTGCGCCGTGAATACCGTCGCGGCCTGTTTTTGAGCCAACATAAACCACAGGGTTACCAAGGCCGGCTGCAGCCGAGTAGAAAATTTTATCAGTGTCGGCAAGGCCAACCGTCATTGCGTTCACAAGGCAGTTGCCGTTGTATGAGTGGTGGAAAATACATTCGCCGCCGATGGTTGGAACGCCAACGCAGTTACCGTAGTGGCTGATGCCTTTTACTACGCCGCTAACAAGGTGCTTTGTTTTCGGGTGCGAAGGCTCACCAAAACGTAGTGCGTTCATGTTGGCAATAGGGCGTGCGCCCATTGTGAATACGTCACGAAGAATGCCGCCTACGCCAGTTGCAGCGCCCTGAAAAGGTTCAATGTAAGAAGGGTGGTTGTGGCTTTCCATTTTGAAAATTGCTGCCTGACCATCACCAATATCAATAACGCCAGCATTTTCGCCCGGGCCGCAAATAACCCACGGAGCTTTTGTCGGAAGCTTTTTAAGATGGATACGCGTGGATTTGTAAGAGCAGTGTTCTGACCACATAACCGAGAAAATACCCAGTTCGGTCATGTTAGGCTCACGGCCCATGATCTCCAGAATTTTTGCGTATTCGGCATCATCAAGACCGAATTCTTTATATAAAGGCTGAGCCTGTTTTTTTGCGGTATTTCCCATAATATTTCCTTGTTGGGCGCGGTTTTACACCAGATTAAGTGCCGCG
>CAYVII010000235.1:0-2305 GCA_964451475.1 uncultured Rickettsiales bacterium | reverse complement strand
GAGAACAGCCGGCGATCTTGAGAAGAAAACCAAGGAAGAACAGGAAAAAGCCGCAGAGGCTAAAAAAGAAGCCGCAAATGCGGCCAGAACCGCGGCAGAATCAAAAAGCGAAACTGATAAAACCAGGGCCGAACTTTCAATAACCCAGCAGCAGATATCTGCAGCTAAGGCCGAAGCGGAAAGGGCAAAAGAGCAAACAAAAGCTGAGCAGGAAAAAGCGCGGCAAGCGCAAAAACAGGCTGAACAAGCAAATGAAGAAGCTAAAAAAGCCGAAGCGAAAAGACAGCAAGAAGAAGCAAAAGCAGCAGAAGAAAGAAGCAAGGCAGAAAGCGCAAAAACAGAAGCCGATGCCGCAAGGAAAGATGCCGATACAGCAAGGAAAGATGCCGAAGCCGCACAAGCACAGGCAAAACAGGCTAGCGTGACTAAATCAATAACTTCCGGCCAAGGTGGAAAATCTGCCAAGGCAAATGACGGTGCGGGCGAAAATCCTGGCTCCGGTACAGGTGCAGGTAGCGGTAACGGCCAAAATAAAGGTACAGGTAATGGAACCGGCCATGGCAACGGCAACGCTGATGGCAACCTACCGGGCAACGGAAACGGTAAAGCTGGGGGAACAGGTCTTTTTGCGGACGATCAAGGCGCCAAAGGTGCTCTAACAAAACTTCCGGGAGTTGCTGTAGCAGTACAAGCTCCAAAAGAACCTGCTCCGCCACCTCCGCCACAGGCGCCGGAACTGCATAAGGTTGACAGCAAAGCGCTTGCGGCAAGCCTTAAAGCACTGGTTGACCGCGACCTTGACCGCGACAATGACGGCAGCAAAGACCGCAATGACGTGATAGAAGGCTTTGGCGGCATTGCAAAAGAACTTGGTGTAAGACTACAGTCAACCGGCGGGTTACAATCAGGCCGTGAGAACCAGTATTTTGCGACAACAAAAACATCTTACGCTGCTGTTGATGAAATTCTGAAAGCGGTTGAGAAAGACGGTGTGGTTGACGAGAAAGATATGGAAGCCATCCAGAAAAAACTGAATGAAGCAGGCGCAACATTACGCACCAAAGGCGATGAAGGCGTTATAACCAACCGCAACCATTTGATGGAACGCATCAAGCGTGTTGAAGAACAGGAAATTTCAATAAAATAATCAGGAGAGTTTAACTAGCCGTTCTGCGCTGCGTTGCTTTGCGCATCCAGCAAAAGAAGCGTTTGGTTAGAAGCAGAGATAAGTGCTTCCAGCGCCGAGAATTTCTGCAACATCTGATCACGGTATGAAGTTACCATGTTATCAATACGGTCAATAGAATCCTGCGCATCCTCGTTCTGAGTTTTCAGGCCTTCAATCTCTTTATCAATAACGCTTAGCTGGCCGTCTAGGCTTTGCAGATAGTTATCAAGCGAGTTGAACATTACATCACCAACACCCTGGCTTACCGTTACGTTTGCTGTTGCCGTGCCCGATACCGCGCCGGTATAGAAGAATTCCATGCCCTCAAGCGCTGTGCCCGCCTGACCTTTAAGTGTAACAGTGCCGCCCACACTGCTGTAAGTAAGGTTCATACTTGCAGGGTTCATTGCATTGCCTTCGGCATCAACAAGATTAGTTACAGTTGCCGTACCAACATCAAGATCAATATTCACCCTGAAGCCGCCGATATTATTATCGTGCACCGCGTTTGAGCGCTTGTAGCTGCTAAGCTGCGAGTTATCAGAGTTGAAATTGAACTCGAACAGGTCACGTGTCTGCGCAAAGTATTTTTGCAGATAGTTGCCCAGTTTATCAACGTCCAGCGCCAGCATGTTTTCAACGGCTGGGCTTGTTTCATCACCTTCAGTAATTGCCGCGCGGTCTGTGAAATATATACCAAGATCGGCAAGGCTTTCAGGCGCAGTTATTGCGCTGCCTGTACTGTAAAGAGCAAGCTGGGCAGGTGAAAGAAGACCGGCGCCGTTAGGGCCGGAAACTACTGAAGACAGCTTGTTAATAACCGCCTGCATAACCGCATTGTTCTTTAAAAACGCAGTATCTTTAAGTTTGCCGCTATCATCTACTTCAGACTGTTTCGCGGCAAATATCCTAAGCTCATTGTATGAATCAAGGAAACCTGCAATGCCTTCAGCCACTCCCTGACTGTTCTTATCAACCTCCAGATTGATCTTTGAGGTACCGGGAGTCTGCTGATAAAGTGTAAGTGTTACGTTATCTATAAGGTCATCTATCACGTTGTTAGAACGAACGATAGCTTCCCCATCCAGTTTAATACGCGCATCATCGGCCGCTGTTGTAGTGAAATTCACTTTTGCG
>CAYVII010000234.1:1997-2309 GCA_964451475.1 uncultured Rickettsiales bacterium | reverse complement strand
TTTTGCTAACTTCAAAGCTGCATATGACAAATGGCCTGAGGACGTTCGCCTTATCTGCGAACGCGCTAACTGCATTTACGTGTCACGTAATGCCGTAGAAGTTTACAAAAGCCGCAAAAATATTTCTCAAGCAAATCTGAATGTTATAGAATTAGAGGAGAGTACGAGTTTTACGGAGCAAAAACATAGCGATGATGCGATGATTCATACTCTAGTCTATCCTCTGCAGCGTCAGGGGAGGCTTAAATTACTGGACGCTGCCCGTAATGAAGTGAACGCTAAGCTGGATACTATTCTGAGCCATTGGGCTGA
>CAYVII010000234.1:1310-1987 GCA_964451475.1 uncultured Rickettsiales bacterium | reverse complement strand
TCGCCCTTCGGAAACCGCACGAAGTACGCCAGCTACTTCCACGAAATACGGCATACATCAACGAATTTAACGACCTGGTACGGGAAGAAGCGGCCGCCATCCGTGCAGGAGAGTTCACTAACAAATTTACTGAATCAAAAAATTCTCATGTTATCACTTCCACTGCTCATTATGGGCGCGTTTCACAGAAGAGCGTCGAGCAACTAGACAACATTATTAGTAAACTGAGCGATAAATATCGCTACATAATAAATGAAAAAGGGTTGCGCTTTGTTGTTGGTAGCTCCCCAGAAATAACGGAAGTAGTAAACTTGCCGACCATGGGGATACCAATGTATTCCGTTCATATTAATCCTATAATTAAGGATGATAATACCAACCGTATAAAAGCGTCTATACTTCTCGAAGCTTTTGGCACAAAATCTGATCAAGTAGACTGGAATTTAACAATAAAAAAATATCTGGAATCAAAGCAATTATATTCCGCAGACGGCAATACTGATGCTGCTCTGATAAATTCCATGCTAGGACGGTATTTAGATAATGAACAGGCTGCTTTATTTAAAAAATATCCTCAGATCGCAGAAACATGCCGGCAATATATCGCGCTGACAGATGCAGACATAGCGCAAATGCGCAAGGCGAACACTGACGCTATCGTAGAAAAATACAAGGCG
>CAYVII010000234.1:264-1260 GCA_964451475.1 uncultured Rickettsiales bacterium | reverse complement strand
ATAAACGCCCTTGTCACGGCACTTAAAGAAGCTAAACCCGAATTCACACCAAAGGATTTTGATAATCAAACGAGGTTGGCTGCTGCTGCACTGTTTATCATGCATGGCGAACAGTTAGCGAAGTATGCAGCACAGCAATATAATAATGTTATCAATCCAGATCCTGTTGAAAGAAAAGAAGCTGAAAAAGAGCTAATAGATGACACAGGTAACTGGCAAAACCGTACATTTGAACTTAAGGAAAAGCCGAATGCTTACTTCGCGGGTAAACCGCGTGGTAAGCAATATACTTCTAAGAGATATGCGGACTTGATGTGCCTTGAACAAAGCGCTCCGCAAAAATGGGCTACTTTGTATGAACCAATCTTGGGAATGTGCGAAGTAACCACTCCAATTGCAGCGCGGATGTGGGAACATCTTCTTATCATGAATCATACTATCATTAATGTGCCAAGTGATGTTACCACCGCAGGATTACAAAAGGAGCTTACACCTTTGGGCCTAACGGTGAGCGAGTCTAAGAAGGATAGTGGGGGATTAAAAATCACCAACCCTACAGTCCACGAAACCGATAACCTGCTACAGTCCTATGCGAATGGGGTAAAATCACTCGGTCTTTCTAGCCAGCGCTGGAGTGGTGATGTGGAGGGCGTATCCGTGCGTTTGCCGAGTGCGGCGGAATACATGCACGCCAGTATTTGCAACGCAGCACACTTGCTTGCGGACAAGTTTGGCATACAGGTGGAAAAACGTGCGGCGATCGAAAGGCACATCGAAGAGTTGAACAGGCTGCGCGATACGGCTTTCATGACACCGGAGCAATATCAGAAACACCTGACTGATGACGCAGAACGTGCGCGTTACAAACAGGCACGTGATGCGGAGAAAGCAGCGGCAGATGCCGCACTTCTGAAGAAAAATGCAGAACAAGCAAGTGCCCCGGAAGCTTACAAACTAGTAAATCCTGCGATTTATGAGCGCATTCAGCGTGAGGCC
>CAYVII010000234.1:0-248 GCA_964451475.1 uncultured Rickettsiales bacterium | reverse complement strand
TGAAAACCTCAACATTAAAAACTCCGCGCACAAAACATTGGCGAATATATTGCTTGGAAACGGGGCTTTAGCACGTCTTGAAACGCTGCATAAACCTGACTCTTCTGCGATCAAGCAACTGCCGGATGGAGAGCGTGCTGCCGCACAAGCCGCTATCCAGGAGATATTTGTACCCTCGGCGAACATACAGGGATGGCTGGATCTCCATCCAGAAGAAAAAGAACGCAACGAACGCCTAAAGCAGGTAC
>CAYVII010000233.1:0-2372 GCA_964451475.1 uncultured Rickettsiales bacterium | reverse complement strand
GCTCAAGCCATTTGATAAGCCTTTTATCACGTATATCAAAAGCAGCTTCTTCCCATTTTTGCTGGTAACCCATAGCAAGAGCGCGCCTGTTATTAAACACGTTATCGGCAAATTCATAATTACGCACAGCTTCTTTACGCAAGTTAGGACGGATAAGGTTGAAACGTTTACCCTTTATCCAGCTCGCCACCTGTTCATAACCCCAGCGTTCCGTCGGGTTATCTGTAAGAAGGCCGCGCAAAATATCCGTAAGCCTTGGGCTAAGTTCACTATTACCCACAAAAACATTGTAAGTACCACGATTAATGCGGGCGCGGAGCAACTCATTATGATCTACGCCATATGCGGGAACTTCACCGAAAATGCAGTAATATACCAGAACCCCAAGTGCAAAATAATCATGCTTGATGGTGCAGTTGCCTTTACCCAGCGGCATTGACTGCGCTCTTTCAATTGTTTCGTAATGGAAGGGCTGAGAGTATCCGCACGGCTCTGATATACATTCACCAAGCATTGCCTTGGCATCTGTCAGGCTGCTGATATAAAGGTTATCATGGTTGATACGTCCGTGTGAAATGTTACTTTCTGCCAGAGTGCGCAATATCTCGTTTAACGGGCTAACAATTTCCTGCGTTATAAAGTCTTCAGAAAGCAGACTTTTTACCTCTGAACTTTGAGTTGGCTCCTCTTTCTTTTGCGACCTTAGCTCTTTTACGAACTCTACAAGTTTGCGGCCTTTAGGGCGCTCAAGTATTGCCGCATAATTGCCAAACTGGCCGCCGGCAATATCTGTCAGGCCGGTTTCCACCACATTAGCAAAGTTATGGTTAAACGCCCCCTTAAGCTGCTGTATAACCTGAAATCGTATGGGAACGTTACTTGGAAATACCAGTGCATATATATCTTGCTTCTGGCCGCTGTCATTTACCTCAAACGCACGGGCAAAATTGCCGCTAAACTGTGGTATTGCCTTATCCGTATGAATATTAAACCGGTTAGGCAGATTAAACTTTTTTATAGACTCCAGCGCCCGGTTTTGCGCATTCATTGCAACCGGAGCGTCGGTATCGGCCAAAATGGCCTTCATGAAATCTTCTTCGCTCATGGGGTGATTGTATTTTCGCGTATTTGTTAAATAAACCAAAAACGCTCTTTGACTTGATTTGAAGGGTGTTTATATTGCCGCCTGTGACTAAATCATTCATTTCCGTGCTTAACGGCACGCCGTCAGCCCCCCCGCCGTTCTGGTTCATGCGCCAGGCAGGCCGTTATTTGCCCGAATACAGGGCAGAACGCCAAAAAGCGGGCAGCTTTTTAGACCTTTGCCTTAACCCCGCTATGGCGGCTGAGGTAACTTTGCAGCCTATCCGCCGTTACGGTATGGATGCGGCTATAATATTTGCAGATATCCTGCTTATTCCGTACGCACTTGGCGTTGACCTTAAATTTGTTGAGAATGAAGGGCCTAAGCTTGGCGCTTACGATCTTGATACGCTAAAGTACGATGAAAGTAAAATTGCCAATATGTTTGAAGCGTTAAAGCTTACGCGCGCCGGCCTGCCTGCCGATAAAACGCTTATCGGCTTTGCCGGCAGCCCGTGGACAGTTGCAACTTATATGGTTGAAGGCGGTAGCAGCCGTGACTTTAAGAAAACAAAACGTATGGCTTACGAAAAGTCACAGGAATTTGCCAGGCTGATAAACAAAATTGTTGAAAGCACTATCCTTTACCTGAAGCAGCAATTACGCTCAGGTGCAGAAGTTTTGCAGTTGTTTGACAGCTGGGCAGGTGAACTGCCTGAAAACGAATTCCGCAAATGGAGCATTGAGCCTACACGCAAAATAGTTGAAGGCGTAAAAGCCGAATTCCCCGATGTAAAAATAATCGGCTTCCCGCGCAAATGCGGCGCGCTGGTTAAATATTACGCGGTAGAAAGCGGCGTTGACGCCATAAGCCTTGATTGTACCGCACCGCTTACTTGGGCGCGCGAAAATATAAAACTGCCTTTGCAGGGCAATTTAGACCCGCTTATATTACTCAACTCAACCGAAGTTATTGAACAGCACGCAAAAAAGATAATATCAGACATGCGCGGCCACCCGTTCATATTCAACTTAGGGCACGGACTGATACCTGAGATCAAACCTGAGCATGTAGGTTTTTTAAGCAACCTTATCCGCAACTCATAAAAATTCCGATATGACATCACAAGAAGAAAAAAGCGCAAACGCTGCCTGGGAAATTATTAAAAAGGCAGACATAGACGGTAGTGGCGTAAGCAAAACCGAGCTTAATAATTACATCAACACTTTACCTGACAGTCAGGCCGTAATACTTGAAGCCGCCCTTAAGGCACTTGCGCCCGAGCAGA
>CAYVII010000232.1:0-2383 GCA_964451475.1 uncultured Rickettsiales bacterium | reverse complement strand
AGTGAAGAAGGAAGCTAAGGAAGGCCGCGTGCATATCCTTGGTGAAATGGCGAAAGCTATCACGCAATCACGTGCAGAGCTTAACGGCAACGCGCCTCGTATCGTGTCTGTAACTATCCCTAAAGATAAGATCGGTGAACTGATTGGCCCGGGCGGCAAGAATATTAAGGCCCTTGTGGAAAAATCAGGCGCGAAGATCGATATTGAAGAAGATGCAGCGAACGGTGTTGGCATTGTTCGTATTGCTTCTAACAACGCTGAAAGTATCCGCATTGCGCAAGAGTATGTTGAAGGCATGGCGGCTGTTCCCGAAGTTGGTAAAATTTACCAGGGCCCGATCGCCAAGATCGCAGATTTTGGTGCATTCGTTACCTTCATTGGTTCAGTTGACGGCCTTGTTCATATTTCAGAAATCGCTAACCAGCGTTTTGAAACTATGGCAGATACAGGTCTTGCAGAAGGTCAGCAGGTTTATGTAAAACTTCTTGGTCTTGACCGCGGCAAGTTCAAACTTTCAATGAAAGTTGTTAATCAGGATACAGGTGAGGACCTTGACCCTGAGAACACCCACAGCTTCAAACCACGCGAAGGCGGTGACCGCCCACGCGGTGACAGACGCGGTGGCCGTGACGGTGACCGTCGTGACAGACGTGACCGTAAGGCAAGCTAAGTTAAATTAGCATAGCAAATAATTAAGGGGAGCAAATTGCTCCCCTTTTTTATTTCTTATTTTATTGCCATATAAAATTTGCGGCATACTATTCATGCATGGGGCATATAAGAAACACTGATGAAAGTTACGGCGTAATTGCCCGTGCTTTCCACTGGATAATTGGGCTTACCATAATTTTCATGCTGGCATTTGGCTTGTGGATGCAGGGGCTTCCGATGTCGCCCGATAAATTCAAATATTACGGCTGGCATAAATCTATCGGCGCATTAGTGCTTGTTGCCGCAGCGGCGCGTTTGTTATGGCGACTTGCAAATAAGACCCCAAAACTTCCTGCTGACATGGCGTGGTATGAAAAGGCGGGTGCGCATTTAAGCCATTTAGCGCTTTATTTTTTCATGTTCTTTATGCCGCTTATCGGCTGGGCAATGTCATCGGCTGCGGGGTTTCCCGTTAGTGTGTTTGGCTGGTACACGCTTCCGAATATTACCTCACCAAACCCTGAGAATGTAGAGCTGTTCAAATCCCTGCATTATTACGGCGGGCTGGTTTTAATAGCTGTAATCGCAGTGCACGCATCGGCTGCGCTGTATCACCACTTCTGGCACAAAGACAACGTACTTAAAAGGATGCTTCCATGGTAAAATATCTGTTCGTATTACTGGCACTTGTTTCATTTTCCGCAAATGCTGCTCCGGTTGTATATAAGGTAGATACAAAACAAAGCAGCCTTAAGTTTGAGGCGGTACAGAATGGGTCACCCATTACAGGTAAGTTTGTAAATTTTGATGGCGTGATAAATTTTGCAAAAGACGACCTTGCAAACAGCAACGCGAAAATAAATATTCAGATGAACAGCGTTACTGCTGATTACGCCGAAGTGCCAAAAACTCTGAAAGAAAAAGAATGGTTTGATGTAAGCAAGTTTTCCACTGCGACATTTGAGGCAAAAGGCTTTAAATATTTAGGGTCTGATAAACATCCGGCATATAGTGCAGAAGGTACTCTTACAATTAAAGGCATAAGTGTACCTGTTAAGCTTGATTTCACGTTGCCTGAGGTAACGCCGCAAAAAAGCTGTGGCTGATGGTACTGCAAACCTGCAACGTACAAAATTCAATATCGGCTGGGCAGATACTTCATCGGTGAAAGATGCGGTGAAAGTTACTTTCCATGTTGTTGCTGTAAAATAATAATATTTTTTATCTAATAGACTCTTCTGATGTTTTCTTTATGGCTACGGCCGTATGAAGACATCGTTTATTTATTCCTTTGCGGTTAGTTTTTGTTTTAAGCAAACATAAAAAGGATAAAAATATGAAAGCAGCATTCTGGATATCATTGGCAATTGCCGTCATAGGCGGCGTAAACTGGGCATTATACGGACTTATAGGGGTTGATGCTGTTGAACTTCTGTTTGGCCCTTACACGGTAGCCGCAAGGGCAGTTTATGTAGTAGTAGGTTTTGCTTCACTTGCACTGCTTGCAATAAGCGGCGCATATGTGGCGGTTATTGAACCACAGGTTACGGAAGTAAAAAAGGAGCGTGCGCCACGTGCAAAACGTGCCCCACGTATCGGCAGGAGGGCTAAGGCTGCCCGCGCGGCAGCGTAAGGGCCTTATCGCCGCTTCCCAAACGGGCTGCTCCAGTATTACCGGGCAGCCCTTTTTTTATTGCCATTTTTTGTTGCTCCATAGGTTCTTGAGGGTTAA
>CAYVII010000231.1:0-2411 GCA_964451475.1 uncultured Rickettsiales bacterium | reverse complement strand
TGATGAAAAAGGTAATATAAAAACTTTTCTTGAGCTTTGCGGAGAACATGGTTTTAGCTTGGGTGCGAATGAAACGCCAGACAAAGCGGCTTTAAAAACAAAATTAAAAGCAGTCTTAAAAAGCGCAGGAATTTCCAGACTAAAAGAAACGCAGCAATTACTGCGTGAGTGGACAACCAAGGATATTATAACCATTAGAGGCCACGTACAGCTTGAAGAACAAGGAGTATATTCAAGTAACGCAGCTGTTTACTTAAAAAGATATAACACAAAATACCATGATTTTAACAGGCTGGTAAGCGCATCCTATGGAATTACGGCAGAAACAATAAGAGTAATCAGGTCAAAAGCAGATGAGATGTTTGACGGCGTGCATGTTGGCCTTGCCATTACACGACATATCAGGCCGGAGATGTTTACAGCTATTGTAAAGAGCGGTGAAGAAATACAAATGAAGAAGCTGGCTGAAAAGATCAAGACAGAGTGCAAAGGCATGCGGCCAAAAAAACTATCTGCCCGCGGGAAAGAGTTTTTTAAAAAAATGCTTAACCATATCTCGTACGAAAGCCTGAAAATGATCGCTTTTAGCGGGTATGGAATTGTTTATGCTCCTAATCAGTTAAATATCTCATCTATATATCCCGGCAAGCAAGGTGAAGGAGTGCTTGGTTATGACGCTAAATCATGTGATGTAACAAGGCAGGGCCCCGGCGTATATATTCCCAAGGTAAAAACTCTGATGGTGGTTGACGGTGAGTCTATTAAATTCTGGGGCGCAGCTGATTTATATATTAAACTATGCATGACAATTATGCACGAGTCAGTGCATATTGGCCTTTCTCACCCCGATGTTTTAAGCTCACCTGCTTTTTCCGGTGATGTAGATGACCTTGGCTTTCATGGAAAAGACTCAATGATCGCCCATATTGATGAATTTTTGCGTGATGCATGTGCTAAACTGCAAACACTAACACCTGAGGAACAGGCTAAATATACCAACTGGGGTACACTGCTTAATACTACCAGCATGATAAAAGAGATATTCAGTGATAAATGTCCTGAGATGTTCTCATATGATGAAGCGGAATGGATAAAAGAACTTATATGCAACTGGCATGCGATGTCTGCAAAAGGCGGACAATATGCAAAAGGTGCGGTGAAAGATAATATATTCCACAGCTCAGGCAAAGATGACGCGGAACCTGAGCAGCTAAAAATATTCCGTGAAGGCACATGGGCAGTACGCGGTTTGATTGCCGACATAGCCCACAGATGCATGGACCATACCGGGTATAAAATCCCCGGTATAAATGCACCTCTTAAGAAGGAAATTGGCTCGCCTTCCTGATCAGCGGCATTGAAATATAGGATTTATAAAATATATTCTATCTATGGATGCAATTCAGATAATCAAACAATATTGGGGTTTCACAGGCATTAGGCCTGCTCTTATTATTGAACGTAACCAGTTTGGGAATTTGATTGTGCAGGATAATTCATCACGCTTCTGGCGTATTTGCCCTGAGGAACTTTCTTGCGAAGTTATTGCGCAAAACCCAAAGCAGATGAAACAGCTGTGGGATGATGCGGAATTTAAAAAAGACTGGGATATGACAGGTTTTGCCATGCTTGCATATAATGCACTTGGTATGGTTGATGATGAACAATGCTATTATTTTGTAAAGCCGCCTGCCCTTGGCGGAAGTTATGATATTGCAAATATCGGGACCACCACTATTACCGACCTGATCATTGACTCAGGGATTCAGGCAGAGAAAAAGCAAAGCGCCTAATATCAGCCGCCGCCTTTCTCGCACCAGTATTTATCAGTTGTCTGTGCATCATTAGTTAAAATATCCATTCTTGCCTTGTGGCAGGCAGCCAGATTTTCTTTGTCTGTTTGGAATGCACCAAATACATCAACAACCTTACGTGTACTCTGATCGGCCGGATCAATTTTATAAAGAGTATAAGAGCTTTCGTTCATATTGCAGCCTAGCAATATTAAAACACTGGCCAGTATAAAATATTTCATTCTCATATACCCAACACTCCATCTATGAAGTATCATAATTATAAGACCGAAACAGCAAAGAAATCATTAACTTTCCTATAAAGGCAAAGGCAAAAAACCAGCAAATTCAATATACGGGGAGAATAATATTTACAAACTCATTAACCAAGTTCCGCAATCACTTTATTACTGAGCTCAAGCATTTGCATAGGGTTCTGTCTTTGCGGATCATCTGCCGGTTTAATTATCAGAAGGTTGCGACTTTCATAGGCAACTTCAAAACCCGCAAGAGCACAAACTTCCTTCAGTGAAAGATGGCTAAAGTAAAATTTATGGCTGATGTGAATTTCATTCAGCAGATAATCTCCGCGTGAATTTTCGATCAGCGGAACTTCCA
>CAYVII010000230.1:0-2411 GCA_964451475.1 uncultured Rickettsiales bacterium | reverse complement strand
ATTAACTTTACTATCGCCAGATATTTTAACCCGAACAGGCTTCAAAGGGCTTTTTAGTGTTTCCTTCATTGCCCGCCTACTTGAATTTCATCACCTGATTTTTTAGCTATCGCTGCAGGTGCGGGAACATTTTGTTCATGCGCAAAATCTCTGTAAGAATTTACTTTAAGCGGAGAATCTGCCTTTAATTCTTCCATAAAATCAGCAAGGTTCTTAGTTCCTTTTGATGAGTACAAAGTTACGTCCTTTGCATGCTCCTCATAATTTTTCATGAAATCAATTTCCTGCCCTATATACCTGCGCAGGTAATCACGCGATACTAAAACCGTTGTTTCCCTTGTGCCGTCTTCAAACCTGCGCGACATTTGCGTAACAGAATTTTTAACATCTTCATCTGTCTGATATGATAGTGTAAGATCATCGCTCCTTGGCAAACTGCCAAATACAGCATATGCCTGCTTCATATCATCAACCACATACACATTGACACTCCGCATATCGGTTACCAGGGACGCATGGCCTTTATAATCAGGTGATTTAAGCATATTACCCGCCGCAAGTCCTATCTGGTATTTAACATCACTGTCTAGCTGCAGGCTATTGAAGTCACCACCCTGATTAATACGGGAATTATATGTGGGGCCGCTATTAGGCTTCGTTTCTTCCGATAACTGGTAATTTGGCGCTTCTATTCCCGCTGCTGCCTGCAATTCCTGTAAGCTCTGATCCAGCGAAGGCCTGTCTTGCGGCTCTAAAACTTTTTCAGAAAAGATTTCCCAACCTTCATCACTCATTTCCGCCAGATGCTTCTTAACAGCCTCTTGCGCCGAATCTTTTTTAGACAAAAGAAGGTGATTAAAACAATTTTTATATACCTGGTACTTTTCCAGACTTTCTGACCCCTGGAAAATATTTCCCCCACCACGACCCGAAGCTTTATTTTCTTCAATAGCCTTTATTGTATCGGCAAGCCCCTGAATCCATACATCGGTATCCAGCCCCGAATTCTTGCCGGCCATGAACATAAGGTGATTCGCAACCTGCGCTTTATGTACATATAATTGGCTCTTATCTACGGTAACACTCACTTGCGTCCCCTGGCGGCAATATCTTCAGGAGGCGCAATCCTTGGTGCATCTTTAAATTCACTGCCCACATCCTCAAATGAATTCACCTTAAGAGGAGAATCTTTTCTTAAATCCGCCAGAAAATCAGCTTTAGTTTGATACTCTCCACCTTGCCGAGTTCGCGCCGCGCTTTCTTCATATGATTTCAGGAATTCAATCTCAGATTTAAGGTTAGCCTTAAGATAATCCCGTGATACAACCAACAGATCCTGCTTTACACCATCTATAGCATCTCCGCGGTAATGTGCCACTCCATGCTTTAATTGCCCTACATTTTCAAAAGGCACCCTCAAGGATGCTGACACTTCATTTTGCTTTAAAGCGCCGTGCATCTGCGCCATATCATCTACAACAACAACCCTGCAATCAGTTGTCGGGTTAGCCGGGGATTCATGTCCCGAATAACTTTCAGACTTAAGAGCATTTCCAGCCGCAAGACCTAATTGGTATTTTAGATCTGGGTCTATAGGCAATTGATCAAATGTACTGTCATTATAAACAACCATACCGCTATATTTGGCAGCAGGTCCTGTTGGCTGCTTGGCAGTATCCTGCAGAACTATTTCTTCTTTTATATCAGTGCCGGCTGACATCACTTCGTCTGGAATACTCGCAGATGTTTTCTCTGTACTTGCCCGATTCCTAGCATGCGGTTTTGTTGTTGATGACGGCTTTTTTACCGGCGAGCCTGTTTCCTGATCATTATTGGCAAGCGATTCCTGTGCAATATGCCCTGCATGTACAGCTTCATGTGCAGTGTCTTTTTTACCTTCAGGCTGCACACCTCTAATAACACTTTCGTACTTTTCGTAATCGGCCGCAAAATTATCTATGGTCTTAACCTGATCATTCCCGTCTTTACTTCCTGCGGCCATTTAACTAACCCTTGTTTATTTAGGATAATTATAGCTATCTAGTATTACTCAATTATTTCAAAAAACTAAAAATCGTCTTATTATTTGATTTCAGACGTCCAATCTAACCTGCAAGTACTTGAAAAAGGGAATAAAATGTTTCTAACCGCTGCCGTTTTAGCCTCTAATCTCACCTTTCAGGGCAACTTCATACAAGGCGGCCTTGTACGTATAGATGCTCCACAAAACCTTAAAATGCAGTTGGATAATGAGCAGGTAGACGGCTTCGGCAACAAATACTACATCGGCTTTGGGCGTGACGCCAAGCCAAATTCGGTACTTACAGTTACATACCCCGATGGCACGCGTGAGCAATATAACCTGACCGTACAGCAGCGCGAATATGAGATCCAGCACATAAACAAGGTGG
>CAYVII010000229.1:0-2422 GCA_964451475.1 uncultured Rickettsiales bacterium | reverse complement strand
GGTCAGCAATATAAAGACAAGTCTCCCAACCTGTCTTTATATTTTTCGCGCTGTTAATTTATTATTCTCATACCTTATTGGCAAGCTAAGCATTCATCGTATTTTTTCTCATCACGAGGTTGCTTAAGGCTCATTTCAAGCTGCATCTCGCCTACTTTATGAGAAACTTTTTCCGAACGCTGAATAGAAGTTGAGCGGCAGTAGTAAAGTGATTTAACACCTTTTTTCCATGCCTGAAGGTGAACCTGATGCAGGTCACGCTTATGCACGTTACCAGGCATGAACAGGTTAACCGACTGCGCCTGGCAAATGAACGGAGTGCGGTCTGCCGCATGTTCAATAACCCAGCGCTGGTCAAGTTCCTGAGCGGTCTTGAAAGTATCTTTCTCATCCTGCGTAAGATAAGGAAGATGCTGCACAGAACCTTCAGAAGATGAAATTGAAGACCATGTATCATCATTGTCTTCGTTGTATTTCTGAAGAACCGCTTTAAGATATTTGTTCTTAACAGTGAACGAACCTGTAAGAGTTTTTTGTACAAAGCTGTTAGCTGCAAACGGCTCAATACCCGGGCTTGAGTTACCCGCAATGATCGAGATAGAGGCAGTTGGAGCAATTGCCATTTTGTTAGAGAAGCGCTCCATGATACCGCATTCAGCCGCATCAGGGCAAGCACCGCGCTCATGCGCAAGTTTGTTAGATGCGCTGTCTACGCCGCGTTTGATATGCTCAAACATTTTTTTGTTCCATACTTTCGCCATCACTGATTCGAAAGGTATCATTTTGCTTTGCAGATATGAGTGGTAACCCATAACGCCAAGACCAACCGAACGTTCACGCGCTGCAGAATATTTTGCGCGCTCCATGCTATCAGGCGCCTTTGCAATGAAATCAGAGATAACATTATCAAGGAAACGCATTACATCTTCAATGAAGCCTTCGTTATCTTTCCACTCATCGTAAGTTTCAAGGTTAAGCGAAGACAGGCAGCAAACAGCCGTGCGGCTTTTGCCAAGATGGTCAATACCCGTAGGCAGAGTAATTTCACTGCAAAGATTTGATGTTTTAACTTTAAGGCCAAGCTGTTTGTGGTGTTCAGGTATAGCTTTGTTAACATTATCAATGAACAATATATAAGGCTCGCCAGTTTCGATACGCGTTGTAAGAAGCTTAACCCAAAGGTCACGCGCACGTACAGTTTCAACAACCTGCTGGTTGTGCGGGCTGAGAAGATCCCAAGTACCATCTGCCTCAACAGCTTCCATGAATGCGTCGGTAACAACAACACCGTGGTGGATGTTAAGAGTTTTACGGTTAGGATCACCGCCTGTAGGACGGCGGATATCAATGAACTCTTCGATCTCAGGGTGAGTGATCGGCATATATACTGCCGATGAACCACGACGAAGAGAGCCCTGGGAAATTGCAAGAGTTAAAGAGTCCTGAACACGAAGGAACGGGATAACGCCGGATGTTTTGCCGTTACCGCGAACTTTTTCACCGATCGAGCGAAGATTGCCCCAATAAGAACCAATACCGCCGCCGCGCGATGCAAGCCACACGTTCTCATTCCACAGGTCAACAATGCCGCCAAGGCTATCAGTAGTTTCGTTAAGGAAGCAAGAGATCGGCATGCCACGGTCTGTACCGCCGTTTGAAAGAATCGGCGTAGCAGGCATGAACCATAATTTAGAAATATAATCATAAAGACGCTGAGCGTGAGCAGTGTCATCTGCATAGTGACCCGCAACGCGGGCGAACATCTTCTGGAAATTTTCACCGGGCATAAGGTAACGGTCTTCAAGAGTTGCCTTACCGAATTCCGTCAGGCGGCTATCGCGCGAGTAATCAAGCATAATCCCGTTAAATTCTTCCTTGGAATTTTCGGCTTTTTTTGCTGCTGAATTTTGTGCATTTGAAGTTAGTTCTACTTCCTGAAGTGCTAGCTGCGGCATTGACATATTATGCATCCTCCTAACTGTTTGTTTTTGCTAGGCGTCCACTATATCTTGTGTTCACCTGCACTCATATTGGCATATCTTGTGATACTATCAATATATATGTAACTTCTAATAGGCAACAAAGTTTTTATTTTTTTTGAGTGTGGCAAAAAAATTTTGATGTCAATTCTGGCACAAAATCATGCCTAAAAAAAATGTGGCAGATTGCCTTGTTTTTTTTCTCAAAAAAATTGCGGAAGATGAAATCCGGTATATAATATTACCCTATTATAAGGAGCATATAAATATTCTCCCTTACATCCATTTTATAAAAAAAACGCCGCTTCAGAATCATATATTGAGCAGAGCGCAGGTAATATGATCTTACTACCTACTTAGAGGTACTAACAAATGAATGGAGATATATATGAGCGTTAAAGGTTCAATCAAAGAAGGTGCAGGTTTCGTAAAAGAAGAAACAG
>CAYVII010000228.1:0-2452 GCA_964451475.1 uncultured Rickettsiales bacterium | reverse complement strand
GGTGAAACACTGGTAAAAATTGCCAAGAACCTGAAGCTGGGTGAACATTTAAAAATGGCGCAAAGCGAAGTTGCGGCCGGTGGCCGCGAGAACCGCTCCACGCTGGAGAACGCAATGGAGGCCACCATAGCTGCCATATATCTGGATCAGGGCATGGAAGTTGCGCGTGATTTCATTACGCGCTCATGGGCAGATGCTATTGATAACATGCAGCTGCCGCCAAAAGACGCAAAATCTTCTTTGCAGGAATGGGCGCAAGGACGTGCCTTGCCGCTACCTGAATATGAGGTTATCTCAACCACCGGCCCAAGCCATGCTCCTGTATTTGAAGTTGTTGTTAAAGTTCAGGGTCTTGAACCAAAAACAGGTAAAGGCAGTTCTAAACGTATAGCCGAGCAGGAAGCCGCAAAAGAAGTTCTAAAGAACATAACCTAACCTTGACTTCACGGTTAATTTAAGTTAACTAAGTGCCGTTATGATTAACTTAAAAGATACTTTAAAAAAAGCGCAGATAAATTTTGAATATCCTGAGGGGAGTTCAAATTCCAAAGATGCGCGCACCTTCAGCATGTATGTAACTTTGCCTGAGGCTGAATGCAAGGCGCAGGAAATTATAGGTGCTATGCGCGGAGTACGTACATTTTCAGCTTTAGCAGAAAAACATAGTTTTAAAATAGGCTGCAATGCTTCTGATGGCAAAATACATATATGTGTGAGGGCAGAGGGAAGAATGGGTGCTCTTGCAATGTTTGCCGCTTTTCAGTCTGTGGGTTGTAATATTGAATATCCGCATCTTACTGCTTTGGCAAAAAGTGCCGATATAACAAAAGTGGATTGTGCAAAACGCCTTGTGCGCCGTGAGGGGGAGGAAGACGCATACCAGCTATATTTTTCTTCATATTCAAAAGACCGTATTACAGGCTTTATGTATTTACTTGCCGCTACAGCGCCTGAAATAGCTGCAAAACTTCCGCCGCAGGGCTTCCGGGGTTTTAGCGGTTATGTCCTTGGCCACCGCAGCTCATGTTTTGATCCGGTAGTGGAAGAGCAGCTTTTCAGCAAGGCCGAAGTACAAAAACTTCAGCAAATAACAGGCAAACAGCTTTTGCCAAAAGGCCAGACTCCATAAAGAAAATAAAAAAAACGCCCTGTTTCCAGAGCGGTTTTTTATTTGTTATAACTATTCTTCAATCGGAGGTTTCGGGTTGTTTACTGAACTCAAAGCTTTCGCCTTACGTACCAGATTTACAAATTCCGTACGGTAGCCAAATTTGTCTGAACCGATCCTTGTGCTCGCAAGGCCGATAACATCATTATAGCTGAAGTTATTTACATACGGGTCACCGTGCAGAAGCTGGCCAAATGCCGCAACCGCCACGCCAAAGCGCACATCAGATGAAGCTTTGCCGATATCTGCAAGTTCCTGCGCCTCAACAATCGGTGTTGTTAGCAGGTTGCTTTTTGATTCGTTCGGCAATTTATAACGTATCTTCAGGAAGCCGTATTCATCAGTAGGATTTGTTTTTGTAACCGGCGCAGTTGAGTAGCGCAGGTCATCAACAAGTCCCTTGCTGCCTTTTGGCGTGATCTCATAAATCGCAGTTACCGCATGGCCGGAGCCAATCTCGCCTGCATCAACTTTGTCATTATTGAAATCTTCGCGTTTAAGCGCGCGTGTTTCATAACCTATCAAGCGGTACTCGGAAACTTTTTCCTTGTTGAACTCAACCTGTATCTTCACGTCTTTTGCAATGGTGAATAATGTTGAACTTGCTTCATCAACCAGCACTTTCTGTGCTTCCAGAATGCTATCGATATAAGAAGCATTACCGTTGCCGTTCTGCGCAAGTTTTTGCATCAGCGCATCGTTGTAATTGCCCTGACCAAAACCAAGTACAGAAAGTGAAATGCCCGTATCGCGTTTTTTCTCAATATACTCTTTCAGTTTCTCAGGGTCGCTGATACCTACGTTGAAGTCACCGTCGGTTGCAAGTATCACGCGGTTAACGCCGCTTTTATCATAGTTTTGTTGCGCTAATGCGTAAGCTTGCTCAATACCTGCCGCGCCTGCGGTTGAACCGCCCGCGCTTAAATTATTAAGTGCTGCAAGTATTTTGCCTTTATTGCTCGCTGTAGTTGGCTCAAGCACTGTTCCCGCCGAACCCGCATAGGTAACAATAGAAACCGTATCATCACCACCAAGGCTATCTAGCAGCATAGAGAATGATTTTACCAGCAGCGGCAATTTATCAGGCTCATCCATTGAGCCTGAGGTATCTATCAGGAACACAAGGTTAGATCTTGGCTTGGTCGCAGGCTCAATATCAAAACCTTTGATGCCTATATGCACAAGCTTGTTATTGCCGTTCCACGGTGAAGGAACAATAGTTACGCTTGGTTTGAACGGCTGGCTTTTGCTGGCAGGTACGGGGTAATTATAATCAAAATAATT
>CAYVII010000227.1:0-2465 GCA_964451475.1 uncultured Rickettsiales bacterium | reverse complement strand
CATTGGCGAAGTTTCAAACACGTATTTTTCAATCTGCTTTGAAAGTGTTGGCGTTACAAGGTAACCGCCGTCAGGGTCAGAACCAACTGAAAGCGCTTTTTTCTCAAACGCCTCAATTTCAGTTACTGCACCTTTACGGATATAACCTTCAAACGCTTTTTTATGCTCAAAATTATCAGCCGATTTATATGAAGGCTCAACTTCCTTCATTGGGCGGTTACTGGCAGTTTCCATCATGTCCAGACGGCGTTTCTGGCCATCCAGTACGCTGTTGATCTTATTAAGCTGCTCAGTAAGCAGCGGATCTGCCGATCCTTTACGCTCAATCTCACGAATGCGCGCATTGTTTACTTTCTTGAACTCTTCCCAGGCATTACCCATTGAGTTCACTTTTTGTGTTATTTCTTGTATTGACATTCCTTTTCCTTGTTTAGTATGTTAGTTAAATTCAATTAATTAGTTATCCATGTGGCAATAAAACTTTCTGTTGGTGATATAGTAAAAATGATACCCGGAGACGACGGGGCAGAAAGCACCAGAGCAATGGTCTTGGCTGAAGACGGCAATGTTGTTATACGCGATGTTACAAAGCCCAAATGGCGCAATGAATTTAATATCTGCCAGACACTGACCTATCAGGCCGGCGACATGATCCACGCACAACCAGGCAGTAATAACCCGATATTTGTTAGCGCTTGCGGAAGGCAAATTGTTTCATGGTCTGAAGCTAGCCAGCAAGATCGCCAGCTATTTTCAACAAAGCATATATCTGCCATTCATGGCCACGGCGTACCTTTGTGCATAAACTACACAAACAGCCCCGTAATTAGCAGGGAACCCCCAAATTCAACTACTGCAAACAGTAGCGATCTTAAAGCGTCACTTCAGCAAAAACATGTTTTGCCAGGAATACAAAAAGATCTTCAGACACTTCTGGATTCAGACGGCATTTCGCATGAGCAGGAACGTTGTGCGCCTTTATTATTATTGAGCCAAAGGCAGACAATCGCCGGTTTTTTAAATCAGGCTGAAAGGCAATTAGACCCTTCATTGTTCAAAAAGAAGATTCTTCCGCGAGCTCAGGCAAAGATTGATTATATAGAAAACGAGCTTGCAAAATGCTCATGGGCAGTGAGGGTAAAAAACCCTTACTGCAAAGAGCCTATGCCAGACTCTTCACCTTCTCAACACAGGCCATCTCATTCGCAGGGAATGTGACAAGGGATATCTCATAAAGCTCTACTGACCTTATAAGCCTGATACCCGTATCATAATCCAGTACCGAGTCATTTACGTTATAACCAATACTAAGCCCGCCTATAGCTCCGCCGCTTAACAGAGCGTAAGCTTCTTTTGCCTTTTGCACATCAAGTAGCAGGCGCGCTTCCACATAAAGCCCGTGGTTATCTTCTTCTAAATATTCAATGCGCCCTATTGGCTGGGTTACATCATGCTGCCAAAGCAACTTCACATTTTTTGGCTCGGCAACTGCGTTATTGAAAGCGCCTGCCAAAATTACATCCCGCTGGCGGTCAACATTATCAAACACGCTTGCATAACCCGTAATATATCCATTTGCCGCAACCGAGTTAAGTTGCAGGTCAACGCCCAAAGTTTCCATAATTTTCCTATTTTATTACAATAAAAAACCCCGCAACCTGCGGGGCTATATCACTTCTTTAAATTCCAGCAGTTCCATCTTCAGCAAACTTAAGCCCATTGCTTACACCTTCAATATCTTGCGCTTCTCTTCAGGGCTTAAAAAACTCGCCGTGTTTATCCTATCCCACATTTCCAGCCTGCGCGGCGCAAGTGCGGGTACGTTATCTAAATCCGCCTCCAGCTCTATGCCATTTAGGAAATCAATCTTCCAACCTGGAGATATACCAATAGTAAACACCATTCTTAAATGAATTGCTATGCCAGCTCAAAACAAATGAACCTTTCGCAATATCTTCAGAATCTCTCACCTTCTCTAGACTATCAAATAATTTATTGATACTAATAGATATAGGCTCTACTTCGTTATCTTCACCACCCGCACCTGTTTTATAACTTGCTACCTCAAACTTTCTTCCTCCAATACGCACAACATAAGATGAGTAACTATTACCCATAAATTTAGAATAAAAGCCTATATTTTTACTTTGGAAGAAAAAAGTTCTTTCTAAATATTCCCCGTTTTTAATATGGATATGTACCCCTTCAAGATAAGCATCGGGCTGCCATTCTTTTGCCTTTTTGTTTGCAATCTCATAGCTTTCTTTAAACTTTAACTGCTCCGAACCTTCTTTAGGAATTCTATGCTCTGACAATTCAATATAAAAAAACAAAAACGTAATTGCAGTTATAAAAACCAGAAAAGACCTGATTACAAAATCACCTATCTTAGCTCGCAAAGATTTAATCATCTGAATATAAATTCTAACTTATATCACTTACCCAACTTATTGAGTCCCCTGATC
>CAYVII010000226.1:0-2489 GCA_964451475.1 uncultured Rickettsiales bacterium | reverse complement strand
TTATCTTTCCTAAGTAGTCTGCCTTGCTCTTTTTTCCAGTCACGTTCTTTTATTGTCTGGCGTTTGTCATGCAGTTTTTTACCTTTGCCTATTGCCAGTTTTACCTTGGCAATGCCGCGTGAATTGAAATAAAGCGAAAGGGCAACAAGAGTAAGGCCTTTTTCTTTAGTTACACCAATAAGTCTTTTTATCTCTTTAGCATTCAATAAAAGTTTGCGCGGCTGGGTCGGTACGCTGTGGCCGCGTTTACCTGCTTGCGGATATTCGGCAATATGTGCGTTGAACAGCCATATAGCTCCGCCCATCTCGCCCGCATGGGCATCGGCAATATTGGCTTTGCCTGAACGCAGGGATTTTACCTCTGAGCCCGTAAGCACTATACCGGCCTCAAAGCTTTCAATTATCTCATATTCAAAGCGGGCTTTGCGGTTCTCTGCTACCTGTATTGATGATGGTTTTTCTTTACTCATGGGCGTTAAAATAGCGGTAAAACAAGGGGTAGTCCAGTATTAACAAAAGCTTCATAAAACTGCTTAAATTCTGACATAGTAAAGTGTTACTTTAGTAATATGAAAGATGCGTTTTTAACATATTTTTCTTTTATATTCGGGCTAATGCTTATTTCCGGTTTTGCGGGTTATCTAAGCAGGGAGCCGCAGGCGTCCCCACAGGCGGAATTTAACTTAAGCAGCCTTCAGCTTGAAAAATACGGGGAAAGAGAAGTGCAGTATCCGCAATATATTGATGCTTTGCCGCCTGCTGCAGAGCTTAAGTAAAAAATTAAATCAACCCTGCGTGCTTCATTGCTTTTTTAACCTGTTCCTGCGTGGATTTTGTAATTTCCACCAGCGGAAGTTTTACCGTGCCGTCGCATAGGCCAAGTAGTTTTGCAGCGTATTTAACAGGGCCGGGTGAGCTTTCGGCAAACATTGCTTTGTTTAGCGGAGTTAGCTTGTCATTGATTTTCAGCGCTGCCGCGTAATCACCTTTTGCTAAATGCGCCTGCATCTGCGCACAAAGTTTTGGCGCAATGTTCGATGTAACTGAAATTGTGCCGCATGCGCCCAGAACCGCGAACGGAAGCGCAAGCGCATCATCACCGCCCAAATAGCAGAAATCTTTTTTCTTAGTGAATTGCGGTCGAAGCAGTGAAATGCGCTCAAGGTCACCACTGGCATCTTTCATGCCCTTGATGTTCTTTAAATTAAGCAGGCGTTCAACCGTCTCATTTTTAATGTCGGCAACTGAACGGCCCGGTACGTTATAAAGAATTATCGGGGTTTTTACAGCATCATTGATAGCTTTATAGTGCTGGAAAAGGCCTTCCTGCGTTGGTTTGTTGTAATAAGGTGCAACAATTAAAAGTGCATCTGCGCCGGCTTTTTCGGCGTGTTTGCTAAGGTAAATTGCTTCATCGGTGCTGTTTGCACCAGTGCCTGCAATTACGGGGACGCGGCCTTTTACGGCTTTAATAGTTTCTGCCACAACTTTATTGTGTTCTTCAAAGTCCAGCGTTGGGCTTTCACCGGTTGTGCCGCAAGGTACAAGGCCGTTTGTGCCTTCCTTTATCTGCCAGTTAATAAAGTTAGTAAGTGTTTTGTAATCTACAGCGCCGTTTTTAAACGGCGTTATCATGGCAGTTATTGAACCTTTGAATTTCATTTTAAATATATGTCTGGTTAGATATCCGGCTAATATATAGCCAGAGATATGAGAAAAAGCAAAGCATATGATTTCCTGCCGGAGGTTATGATAGCAATATTTATTGCTGCCACATATGGCTTTGCGCTTTACAATAATTTTAAATTCTTCGGGCCGGCATCGGGTGTCAGTATAATAAAGATGCTGTTGCCCAACGGCTTTTATATTGCCGCTTTTGCAGGTGTTTTGCTGCTTTCCGTTTACAGCCTGCTTAAACGTGGGCCGGGCAGGTTCCGTACTTTTTTGCGTCACGGCTTTTTGGTAACAAGGCTGTTTTTGCTGCTTACCATAACGCTTTACCTGTATTTGAACGTCAAATGGTGGTCACACCTGATGCAGCCGGGAACGGAAGATGCGTATTTGCAAATGCTGGATAAGCAATATTTCCGCTGGATGATAACAGGGGCAAACACGGTGGCGCGCCTTGTGGAGATGGTCACTCATAAACAGCAGGATATGTATGTGAGCGTATTCTTTTTAATGTTTGTTCTGGCTTCAGTATTTTCTTCTCTTTACGGACAGGGGCGCAATTTTGCGCTTGTGATATATACTATCTGCCTTGTACTGTTCTTTGGGGGGTTCATGTATTGCCTGATGCCTTCATACGGGCCTTTCATTTACAAGATCAGCGAATATAACAACTATGCGCAGATACAAAAAATTATGCTGCAGAATACGCAAATCTACAAAGAGACGGCTAATTACAGGCTGGTTGCACAAAGTTTTGATTCGCCGCTTGGGGCAATGCCATCGCTCCATGTGGCGCATGCGGCGGCAATTTGTCAGGC
>CAYVII010000225.1:0-2498 GCA_964451475.1 uncultured Rickettsiales bacterium | reverse complement strand
ATTTCTTTACGTCGTAAGGCTCTCTGTTAGTATTTATCTCTGCACCAGCAGGGCGATTATTATCAAATATTTTCGTATCGGGCTTTTTGCCAAAACCGCCATCGGTATAAATCATTGTATTCGGAGCTTCAATGGAAGGCCATTTTGCGGCCTCTTTTTCGCTCCCTGAAATACCTACTTTTCCAACTTTACCGTGTGGCGCCAAGTGTTCATCCAGGTCTTTCATTCCGCTAGAGCCGTCACGAGTTGCACCGTGCCCTATACCATGCACTATTGCAGCAGGTTCACCGTTAGTTGCTTTAACTATGCGGTCGGTAAGCTGTTTATCATTATCTGCCCGTATCTCCTGTGTTGATTTTAGTTTGCGCGAAACTTCGTACGCAGGATCACTATCTTTTAAACCAAGTTTATCAATCAAAGCTCTTGTTTGTCTGGCCTCTACTAGTTCAGCTTTATAATCTGTGTATAAGCTGTTAGGCTCCAGCTCAGATAATCTTTGTGTTACATTGACATTTGCATCCAGATCTTTCTTTAAGTCACCAACCGTGCCTCCGCGTGAGGCTAATTCATTTACAGTAGTTTCGGGTTCTATTTTATTTACGAAATGAACATCTATTCCGCGGGCTTTAGCTTTATCAATTATATCGGCAACAGCTTCTGCTTCTTTTACACCGTCCGAGCTATTCAAGTAACCGTTGGATCTTTTCATGTAATTGACAAATTCATCCCGGCTGATCTTGCCTGATGAATAGTTGTCAGCGCTTCTCTGGTCATTCTGGAGTTTTTCAAGCGTTATATGCTTTTTACCGCTGGCGGCAATTGCATCCATTGCTTCATCTGTAGCAATCAACTGATAGTTTTCTACTACCCTGTGATCAAAATCCTGCAGCATCAGGTATTTATTACCGGTACCGGCTTCCTGAATTGCGCTTGCCGCTGTGTCTAATTTCTTTTTATCGAAAGCCATAAATTAATTATATTCGGTACTTGTAATATTGGCTGCCCCTAACTAATTCTAACCTCATAGAATTACATATTTATTAAATAAACCCGGTTTTGTTCCTATGACCCAAGAAAAACATATATTTAACGCAGAGGTTGCAAAGGTTTTGCAGCTGGTTATCCACTCGCTTTACACCAACAAAGATATATTTATCAGAGAGTTGGTTAGCAATGCATCGGACGCGTGCGATAAATTGCGTTTTGAGGCACAAAAAGACCCTGCACTGCTAAAGGATGAACTTAAGATAGACATAAGCTTCAACGAAGATGTCAAAACTCTGACAATTGCCGATAACGGCATAGGCATGAACCATGATGAGCTTATAAGCAATCTGGGCACTATTGCCAAATCAGGCACGGGTGAATTTTTAGAAAAGCTAGGCAAAAACAAATCCGATGTGAACCTTATAGGCCAGTTCGGGGTTGGCTTTTATTCATCCTTCATGGTCGCCGAACGTGTTGAGGTTCTTTCACAAAAAGCGGGAACCAACCATGCGCATTTATGGAAATCTGACGGTAACGGCGAGTTCACCATTGAAGGCGCAGACCGTGAAGGCCATGGCACAACAATAACATTATACCTGCGCGAAGATGAGTCAGAATATTTAGACAAGCATCGTATAACGCATATTGTGCAAACCTATTCCGACCATATCACCATACCTATCAATCTTGCAGGTGAGCGCATAAACCGCGGTACGGCTTTATGGATGCGCGGCAAGTCTGATGTTACGCCTGAACAGTATAAGGAATTTTACAAGTCTATCTCACATCAGATTGACAACCCTTTAGTTACAATTCACGGCAAGGCAGAAGGCAAACTTGAGTATAATTACCTGTTATTCGTACCGGGCGTGAAGCCTTTTGACCTTTTCCACCCTGACCGTATGCGCCGCGTGAAGCTTTATGTTAAGCGCGTTTATATTGCCGAAGATTCTGTTGATATCATCCCGCGTTATTTACGATTCTTACGCGGCGTTATTGATAGTGAAGACCTGCCTTTAAATATTTCCCGCGAGTCACTTCAGGCAAACCCCGTGCTGGATAAAATAAAAAAATCCATAACATCTAAAGTACTGGCAGAGCTTAAAAAGCTTGGTGACAATAACCCTGAGGATTACGCGAAATTCTGGAATAACTTTGGCGCCGTTATCAAGGAAGGTTTATGCGAAACGCTAGATAGCAAAGACCCTATACTTGAAGTATGCCGCTTTAATTCCACTTATTCCGACGGACTTGCATCGCTGGATGAATATATTGCACGTGCAAAGCCTGAGCAAGAAGAGATATATTATCTTTCAGGCAGTGACGTGGAAGCACTTAAGAACTCACCGCAGGTTGAAGGTTTTATAAAACGCGGGATAGAAGTGCTTTTATTCTCTGACTCCGTGGATGATTTCTGGGTGAATGTAGCTTTTGAATATAAAGGCAAGAAATTCAAATCAGTAACCCGCGCGGATATTGACCTTGATAATAAGGAAGACAAACCTGAAGAA
>CAYVII010000224.1:0-2509 GCA_964451475.1 uncultured Rickettsiales bacterium | reverse complement strand
TTCCAGCGGCATTGGTAGAGCTTGGGTCAGCTTTCTGTTTTAAAAGCAGTTCAACATCGGCTGCGCGACCGAAAGAAACTTTGTTTATCAGGTTTTGGTTTACATCAGCCTGGGCGGTTGTTGAGCAGGCAAAAAACAACGCTATGCACGCGGCAAACAGATTTTTAATTTTACACATTGAATTAAATCCTTAAGTTAACGCCAATAATACCATATTTATGACACGCTATAAACAAAATATTGATCACTGCTTTGGTGAAGGAAGGCTTGAAGAGGCCGACATAAAGACACTGAAGACTGAGGCTTTACAGGGTCTTGAGAATGTTAAGGCAGATGTTGCAGCAGGCAAACTGCCCATTATATCTATAGCCGCGCAGACAAAAGATCTGCCAGAAATAGAAACGCTGGCCAATAAAATAAAAGCTCATTTTGATAATCTGGTTGTACTTGGTACGGGCGGTTCTTCCCTTTGCGGGCATGCGCTTAGCGGTTATATGACGGGTGAATTTTCGGCCCGTAAACCACGTGTTATTTTCCTGCAGAATATTGACCCGTTCACTGTGGAAGAGCTTTTTAAAGCTATTGATGTTTCACGTACGGCGTTTCTTGGCATATCAAAATCGGGTGTTAGCATTGAGACTTTGACGCAGCTTTCTGTTTGTTTGGAAAGGGCGAAGAATCATGATGTTGCTTCGCGTTTTTACATTATTACAATGCCCGGTGATAACCCGCTAAGGCGCATTGCAAAAAAGCTTGGCATACAGGTTTTTGACCATGATCCCAATATCGGCGGGCGGTTTTCGATCCTGTCCAATGTAGGTCTGGTACCTGCAATTATTAGCGGAATGGATGTAAGGAAGCTACGTAGCGGTGCGGTGGATTTTTTAAATAATATGGCTGAACAGGCAGTTGTTTCAGCTGCCGTGCATGTGGCGCTTATGCGCAAAAATATCTGGCAGAACGTGCTAATGACCTACCCTGACCGTCTTGAGCATTTGAACATCTGGTACAGGCAGATTTGGGCAGAAAGTACAGGCAAGAACGGCACGGGTTCAACGCCAATAAAGTCTCTTGGTACTATTGACCAGCATAGCCAGATGCAAAATTACTTAGGCGGCAGGCGTGATAAATTCTATAATTTCATCACAGAGGAATTCTCCGGCCTTGGCGATAAGCTGGTTTCGTATGATCCTGAGAGCGATTACCTGAAAAGCCATTCACTTGGTGATGTAATTGACGCAGAGCAAAAGGCCACGATTGAAACTCTGGCGGCAAATAAACGTCCTGTGCGTTATATACAGACAGACAGGGTTGATGAGGAAAATCTTGGCCGCCTGATCATGCATTTAATGCTCGAAACTATCCTTACATCACATTTACTGGGTGTGAACCCTTATGATCAGCCTGCTGTTGAAGAAGGCAAAATACTTGCCCGCAATATTCTAAAGGGCAAGAAGTAGGCTGGCTAAATTGCCTGAGTCTATGCGGTTTGCAATTTCAGCTTTTACCTTCGGTTTAGCCACATAAGCAATGCCAAGCCCCGCCGCGTGAAGCATTGGCAGGTCATTTGCGCCGTCGCCCATTGTTATTGCCTGAGATGTTTCTATGCCCATTTTTGTGCACTGGTTTTGTAAATATTCAAGCTTTGCTTCTTTGCCAAGGATCGGTTCGGTCACGCCGGTTAGTTTTTCGTTTTCAAAAACAAGGGTATTTGCGCGGTGTTCATCAAAACCAAGCTCTTCTTTCACTGCTTGCGTGAACATGGTGAAGCCGCCGGAAACCAGCGCGCAGTAAAGACCGGCTTCTTTGCATTTTGCCACCATTTCTTTTGCGCCTTCGTTATATTTCAGGCGGGTTTTTAGTATCTCCTGCGCTTCTTTATAGCTTAGCCCTGCAGTTAATTTGATGCGTTCTTTCAGCGCTGCTTCAAAATTTAGCTCACCGTTCATGGCGCGTGCAGTGATATCGGCAACTTTATTTCCTATGCCCAGATAATCTGCGATCTCATCAAGGAATTCATTGTCTACAATTGTTGACTCCATGTCGCAAACCAGCAATTTGAAAGGCTTTTTATTTTGCGGAACGAAGAAAATATCTGCTTTTATATCAGCCGGAATAATATTCTTTTTTGCGCCAATAATTTTTGTAGCGCCCTGCCCTAAAGTTTCTATTTGCTTAGAACCCAGTAATTCCGCTATCTTCTGCGGATTATCATTATTAGTTACAATGGCATCAAAATATATAGTCATAATAGGTCCTACGGCTTCCGGTAAATCTGATCTGGCGCTTCATCTAGCACAGAATATCGGCGGTGTCATCGTAAATTCAGACAGCCAGCAGGTTTATAAAGATCTGCGGGTTTTATCTGCCCGCCCTACAGTAGAAGAAGAAAAATTAGTGCCGCATTACCTGTATGGTGTGCTTAGCGGTGAGGTGACCTGTTCTTCTGGTATGTGGAAAAGAATGGTGAAAGAAGTTATTGCCACTGAAGACCGACCGAAGATTTTTT
>CAYVII010000223.1:0-2517 GCA_964451475.1 uncultured Rickettsiales bacterium | reverse complement strand
TCCGGATCCCCCGGTCCTGCCCCTAAAAGATAGACAGTTGATTTTACTTTTGGTGGCATAATTATTTTTTTCGGCAAAAACGTGCCATTAATTTTTCGGGTAGATGCGTTAGCGCCATTATTATAAGACCAGCAGAATATAACACATTCCAGCCAGCCATTGAAAGCCCTAAAAAGAACCATACGGCCTCATCACAGCGCGTTACGGGAGCGCCCATTATCTGCGCCTTCAAATCTTCAAGACTGTAGGCGGTAAATGCCGATGAGCATGTCTGGAAGCCTTCCCACCATTTTTGCTCAATACCGAAATGGTAAAGCGAAATCGCAAACAATGCAGCCAGGGAAACTATCATCAGCGGGTATAATTTTTTAAATTTAATGCTAAGCAGGGCAAATAATATTACCGCCCCAAACGCCCAGCGCTGCCATATACAAAGCTCACAAGGGTGAAAACCGTAACCGTACTGCGAAACTAAAGCCACCCCCAGCGCAACTACAGAAGCCAAAACAACAATTAGCTGCGTTTTCATAGATCACTCCACAGTTACTGATTTTGCAAGGTTACGCGGCTGGTCAACGTCACGTTTAAGGTTAAGCGCTGTCTGGTACGCAAGAAGCTGCACAGGCAGGCTGTAAATAAGCGGAGTTATAAAATCAGGCGCATCGGGCATAACAATACATTTATGCGTAACATCGGCAAGTTCTTTGCAACCTTTTTTGGTAGATATAACTATCACCTTACCGCCGCGGGCCGCAACTTCACGCACATTGCTTGCCGTTTTCGGAAAATATTCATCTTCAGGCGCAATAACAATTATCGGCACATTCTTATCAATAAGCGCAATAGGCCCGTGCTTAAGCTCACCCGCGCCATAACCTTCTGCATGGATATAAGAAAGCTCTTTAAGCTTTAATGCACCTTCAAGCGCTATCGGGTAAGAAGTTCCGCGGCCAATATAAAGCACCGTTTTTGCCTTTGCGATATCGGCCGCAATGCTTTCATACTGGTTATCGTTAAGTATAGATGCAACGCGTGACGGAGCATCTGCAAGCTGCGTCAGCAATTCTGCATTATTGCCGCCAAGCGCAACCGCAAGCACCGCAAGGCAGGTAAGCTGCGCAGTAAATGCCTTGGTTGAAGCCACGCCGATCTCAGGACCGGCCAGAGTAGGTATTATCAAATCGGATTCACGTGCAATAGTACTGCTCTGCACATTCACAATGCTGGCAATATACTGCCCGTTTTCTTTCGCATGGCGCAGAGCTGCTAAAGTATCGGCCGTTTCACCGCTTTGTGATATCAGCAGCGTCAAGCCGCCCTTCGTATAAACAGGCTTACGGTAACGGAACTCGGAAGCAACATCCACATCCACAGGTATTCTTGCAATTGCCTCTATCCAGTATTTTCCAACCATTGCCGCGTAATAAGAAGTTCCGCACGCCACGATCTGGATCTTCGGAACTTTACCGATATTGAATTTTACCCTTGGCAAATTTACCTTATGGCCGATTATATCGTAATAAGCGTTCAGCGTTTCACCAATTGCGGTTGGCTGCTCATGAATCTCTTTAAGCATATAATGCTTGAAGTTACCCTTACCTACACTTGCGCTGCTGACCCCTGAATTTTTTGCCTTACGCTTAACTTCATTGCCCTTGATATCATAAATTTTTGCGGTCTTCAGTGTAAGCACTGCAAAATCACCGTCTTCAAGATAAGCAATTTTTTGTGTAAGCGGCGCAAGCGCGATTGCATCAGATGCAATGAACATCTCGCCTTCACCGTAACCAATAGCAAGCGGGCTGCCTTTGCGCGCTGCCATAAGCATTTCAGGCTCATCGGCAAATATCGCGCCAATAGCATATGCTCCGTCAAGGCGTTTTATTGCTTTATGGAATGCATCAAAAGAGCTTTCACCTTTATCAAGATAAGAAGTGATAAGCACGGGGATAACTTCAGTATCTGTCTGGCTGGTGAATTCATAACCTTTCTTTTCCAACTCGGCACGCAACTCAAGGAAGTTTTCAATGATACCGTTATGAACGATAGAAACTTTTTTGGTTGAATGCGGGTGCGCGTTTTTAGTGATAGGCAATCCATGCGTAGCCCAGCGCGTATGGCCAATACCGACCAAACCTTTCAGCGGCTTCTTTTCCAGCTCGGCCTTAAGCTCTTTAAGCTTACCTTCGGTACGGCGGCGGTCTATCCCGCCATTGCACACCGCAATACCGGCCGAGTCATAGCCCCTATATTCAAGCCTTGAAAGTGATTGATATATACGCTCAGTGACGTTCTTTTTACTGATAATTCCAACTATTCCGCACATGTGGCTGTTATATTGATTTTTGAGGTTTTGTCCAAATTCTTTTACTTACAGGCGCTATCTGCACAATTTTATTAGGCAGATATACCACTGAGTTCACAGGTAATATAAGTCTGCCGCCATCACATTTCAATTCCAGCTTTTTGCCAAACAGGTAACAATCTTTTATTTTATAGTCCGTTATCTCATACATC
>CAYVII010000222.1:0-2532 GCA_964451475.1 uncultured Rickettsiales bacterium | reverse complement strand
TTTCTTCGGGTTCATAAGATGCAGGCTCGGCAGCGATTTTACTCAGAACTATTTCAGCCGCAATATTTTCAAAATGCTTTAAAAATCCTGCAACATCCCTGCCCTTTGTTGTGCCAAATACTATATACACCGGCGCATCATTCCATTCACGCTCAATAAAATTGGATATAACGTAAGCACCAGCCGCGTTATGCGCGCCGTCCAGCCAAAGCTCAAAACCTTCAGGTACAAAAGGCTTTTCAACTTTTTCCATGCGGCTTGGCCATTTTACATTTTGCAGGCCTTGCGCGATTGCATCACCGCTTAAACCAAGCTGCAAAGATGCGGTTATTGCCGTTGCGGCATTTATATATTGGTGGTCACCTGCAAGTAGAGGTTTGGGGAATTCCACCTGCAGGGCTTCGGTCATATACCTGAAGCCGTTTTCCAGCACTTCCACGCCAAAATCATAGCCGTAAGCTAAATATCCCACCTGATTTTTTATACACCAGCCTTCAATTATCGGGTAAATAACATCCTGCTGCAGGGCTGATATGCATTTAGTTCCGGGCTTGACGATATGCAGCTTTTCTATTGCGATAGAGCGGATATCATCGCCTAAATAATTGACGTGGTCTTTATCAATAGTCGTAATCAGCGCCATTTCAGGCACGGGGATTATATTAGTTGCATCAAGACGGCCGCCCAAACCTGTTTCAAGAAGTAAAAAATCTGCCTGCACTTTGCTGAACGCTAAAAATGCGCCTGCGGTAGTGGCCTCGTAGAATCCAAGGAGCAAGTCTTCTGAGTTTATGCGCACTTCTTCCATTACTTCAAAAAGCTGCTCATCGGATATCGGGCGGCCGGCAAGTGTTATGCGTTCATTAAAATCAATAAGGTGCGGGGTTACGTATTTATGTACCTTATGACCTGCCGCCTCAAGCATAGCCTGCAAAAATGCAAGCGTAGAACCTTTGCCGTTAGTGCCTGCCGCGTGTATCACGCGGGGTAATTTTAAATGCGGGTTGCCAAGGCGCGCCAAAACATCTTGCATTCTTTGCAAGGAAGTTTCATTTTGCAGTAAGCCGAAAGGCTTGGGCCAATGAGGCATTTTCATACTAGCGGGTAATAACATGAGCTACGAACTAATAAAAGCATTTCATATAATTTCGGTCATCAGCTGGATGGCGGGAATGTTTTACCTGCCGCGCCTGTTCGCTTACCATGCAGATGCAGTGAAAGGCAGCGAACTTTCCGAGACATTTAAAGTTATGGAGCGCAGGCTGCTTAAAATAATCATCAATCCTGCAATGATACTTACATTCATATTCGGTATATGGATGATAATTGAGAACCCTGCCCTTATGCAACAGGGCTGGATGCATGCAAAAATCACGCTGGTGCTTTTAATGGCCGGCCTGCACGGATTTTTATCGACCACCCGCAAAAAATTTGCTCGCGATGAAAATACGCGCGACGCAAAATTTTATAAGATAGTGAATGAAGTACCTACGGTACTGATGATAGCGATCGTAATTCTGGTTATTGTAAAACCGTTTTAACCTGCACCGCCACGGCCAAAATCACCGCGCGTAGTAAGTGCATGCTTAGCCCAGCTGTCTTCAAGCGTATTTGCGGCTATCTGGCCTGCAAGGAATAATGCGCCTACCACAGGAACAACACATATCGCGGCAAGCAGGAAAACATAATCTTTTGGCCTGTCTTCTTTACGGCGCGGTTCACCGCCGCCTGCTCCGGTACCATCACCTAATATACTGCCCAGAAAACTTCCTGCATGCGCGTCTGCATGGCCATGTCCAACATCTCCGCCTGCATCTCCGCCACCGTCACCGTCACCCATAATAAGCTATAGTATAATGATATAGTTAAAGAATAGCAAATATCACCATTCAGGATGGTGAATACCGGCAGGACTTAATGTAAATATTTCAAAGCCATCTTTAGTTACGCCGATTGTATGCTCAAACTGGGCAGAAAGGCTGCGGTCACGCGTTGTAACCGTCCAGCCGTCATGCTGGCTAAGACGGGTTTCAGCGCCGCCCACATTTATCATTGGCTCAACAGTGAAGAACATACCTTCCTGCAGAACCTGACCTGTACCGGGTTTGCCAAAATGCATTACGTTTGGCTGGCTGTGGAATATCTGACCAATGCCGTGGCCGCAATAATCACGCACTATAGAATAGTTGAATCCTTCGGCGAATGTCTGGATAGCGTGGCCGATATCACCAACCGTAGCACCAGGCTTTACAACGCTTATGCCGCGCATCATGGCATCATACGTAACCTGACAAAGACGTTTTGATATTACGCGCGGGCGGCCGACAAAATACATACGGCTTGTATCACCGTGCCAGCCATCAACAATTGTAGTTACGTCTATATTAATTATATCGCCTTCTTTCAGCTTCTCATCATTAGGTATACCGTGGCAAACAACATGGTTTACAGAGGTACAGATGGATTTAGGGTAACCCCGGTAACCCAACGGAGCAGGTATTGCACCCCGGCCTGTTATAAAGTCGTGGCAGA